>JAUWSZ010000530.1 GCA_030609865.1 bacterium
ACCTGGAGCCTACCGTCATACTTGACAGCGATCATATGGAATACCTGACCTATCACGGAACCTATGCGGACATCCCGGTGGACCGGATTCTCGCTGCCTGGCACGAGACGTACGGCAGGGAGCGGGTCCAGGCCTGGATCGATGCCTTCGAGAAGGCAGACGGAAGGCGGTTGGCCGATTTTGACAGGGAGGACGTCTTGAAACCCTAGCCCTAGCCCTAGCCCGAACGAAAGGGGGTATTCGACGATGATCGTTGATGCGCATTGTCACATCTGGCCGGAGCAGATGCCGGAGGGCAGCCTCCAGAAGATCATGGAGGGCACCGTAGATTTTGTCGGTTTCGAGAACAAGGAGAACTTCTACAAGGCATCGATCGAGCGCCTGATAGCCGAGATGGATGCGGCCGGGATTGACAAGACCCTGCTCGTGGCCGTGGACTTCGAGATTGCCTGGGCCTCGAGCGCTTACTCTGCAAGAGACTTCAATGATTTGATCGGCGACGCATACAAGAAATACCCGGACAGAATCATCCCGTACGCGGGGATCGACCCGCGACGGGCTGCCGGGGCGATCGCGGAATTGAAGCGGTGCGTGGAGGAACTCGGATGCCAGGGAATGAAGCTGTGGCCCCTGACGGGCTTCATTCCGGACGAAATTGAGTACTACCCCCTGTATGAGGAGGCGGCTCGCCTGGGAATCAACATCGTCGTTCACACCGGCATGGGCCCCCCTGACTCCTACCTGAAGTATTGCAGGCCCGTCTACGTTGACAAGCTTGCCGTCGACTTTCGCGAGATCGTCTTCATCATGGCACATTTCGGGGCCCCATGGGTGGAGGAAGCACTGGCCGTGGCCGGGAAGAATCGAAATGTCTATGCGGACATCTCGGCATGGCAGCACACGCATTCCGTCTTCCCCCTGGCGCTGTACCAGACGCTTTCCATGGCAAAGCTCATGCATGGAGGCGTGCACAAGGTTTTGTTCGGCACCGACTTTCCCTGTTTTGCCGAGCTGTACTCACAGAAGGAATGGGTGCAGTGCATCAAGGATCTGGAATACCCGGCACCGCTGCAGATCATGGGGCTGCCGGAGATCACGGACCAGGACAAGGAGATGATACTCGGGAAAAACGCACAAACCGCCCTGGGTCTGGAGTAGGGCCGAAAGGGTTCTCGATATGTTGAGCAACTCGAAATCTTCGCTTCGAATTCGAATCGCCCTTCTGATCGCGGGGCTGGCCGTCTGCTTGCCCTTTTGGACGGAGATTGCCGTCGCAGAAGAGGGTGCAGGCAGTTCTCAGGAGATCACCTTCCGGATCCTGCTGTCCAAGGGAAAGTGCCAGCTCGCCGTCTGGCTGACAGACGAACAGGGGAATTTCGTCGACACGGTCTATGTGACCCGCAAGATCGCCCAGAAGGGGTTGGGCAACCGGAAGGGCCAGTTGGACGCCAAGCTGGGGGGAGCGCGGGCGAGCAGCCTTCCCGTTTGGGCCCACGCACGGGGCGTGGACTACGGGGACGGCAACTTTTACCCGCCGAAGGACAAGGCTTTGCCGGATGCGATCACCTCGGCCACTCCCAAGGCGGGTGAGTTCGTCTGGACCTGGAGGCCGCAGAAGAGGCTCGAGCCGGGGAAATATTCCTTCTTCGTGGAAGTGAACAAGAGCTTCGACAAGAGCGAGCAGCACAAGTACAGCTGGTATCGTGGCCAACCCTCTGTCGTCTGGAAGGGGGTTCTTCCGGTGGGGGTTGAGGGCTCGAAAGGATCTGCCGCGATCATCGGGCACGGGGATGTGGCCGGAACCGACGGCAAGATCAACCCCGATGTGTCGACCCTGACGACCGCCCTCGGGCTGATCGAAAGCGTGGGAGCGGTCTGCCGTCCGTGAGGCAGGGTCTGTGACCATCCCGACCTGGTTTTGAGGCCCTTCGGGGAAAAATGGTAAAGGCTGTGATCGAAACGGCCGTCGAGTCATGAAGCTCAGATTCCTACTCGTAGACGCGTTGAACCTGATTCGCCGGGTGTATGCCGCCCAACCGGGCGAGGACGGGCCCGACCGAGTCGAGGGGGCGCTCGTCTCCACGGTTGGATCGCTCCGGCGTGCCGTGCGTGAATCGGAGCCGACCCACGCGGTCATCGTCTTCGAAGGAGAGGGCCCCGGCTGGAGGCGCCAACGCTATGCCGGCTACAAGGCCGGGCGTACACCGATGCCGCAGGCGTTGAAAGCGGGCCTGCCTGGATTCGAGGCGGCCTTTCTCGAGGAGGGCATCGCCTCACTGAGCTTCCCGGCCGTGGAAGCAGACGACGTGATCGCCACCCTGGCAAGCAAGGTTGCCTTGCGCGAGGGCCAGGCCGTCATCCTCTCGACAGACAGGACGTTTCTGCAGTTGCTCTCGGATCGGATCGAGGTAAGAGATCACTTTCGGCAACGTGATCTGGACCGAGCCTTTGTGATCGAGAAATACGGTGTAGAGCCGGAGCAGTTCGTGGATTTCCTGGCCCTGTGCGGTGAGAGCACGAACAACATCAAGGGCGTCCCCGGAATCGGGGCGAAGACAGCGGCCAGGCTCTTGAACGAATTCGGCACCCTGGAGCGGCTCGTTTCAGCCTCCGAGACCCTGAAGGGAAGGCCGGGGGATGCTCTCAGAAAACACGCAGAAGAAGTGCGCCTGGCAAAGGCCCTGGTGATCCTTCGAACAGACCTGGAGCTGGGTCTGAACCTGAAATCCTTCCGCCTCGCAGGCCGCTGAAAAAGATCCATATGCGGCGCCTGTTGCGAGCGAAGCGTGGCAATCCCCCGGCTTCAATCGCTGCGGCGTTCCGACTGCGTACGCCTCATCGTTACAGGTCAAAAGGGGGGACGGGTCAAAAAGGGGGACGTCCTTGGCTTCTTGAACTAACGGCCGCTGCAGCAGTAAGTACAAGAAGTCAAGGACGTCCCCTACTTTGGGTTCTTCACCAAGGGGGTTTCCGGCATGTCCGGGGACTGATCACATGTAGGGTCCCTGCGAAGGAGGATCACCCGGATTCAGTAGACCCGCGGCTCGATCTCCAGGTCGAGGCCGAAGGCCTCTCTGACCGAGAGTTGGATCTCGCGGCCGAGGTGCAAGACCTCCTCGGCCGAGGCCCCCCCGTAATTGACGAGCACGAGTGCATGCTCGGTGTGGACGCCTACGGCCCCCCTGCGAAATCCCTTCCATCCCGTGCGATCGATCATCCAGCCGGCCGGGAGCCTCACACGGTTGTCCGGTCCCGGATAGCCGACCAGATCCTCGTACCGGGACTTCAATCGCCCGAAGACCTCGGAGGACACGAGGGGGTTCTTGAAGAAGCTGCCCGCATTGCCCAGGACGGCCGGGTCGGGGAGCTTGCGCCGGCGCAGGTTGCAGACCGCC
>JAUWSZ010000251.1 GCA_030609865.1 bacterium
AGGCCTCGCCCCCCCCACAGAAGGAAGGTACGTACATGGGCCTTTTCCCATTGCACCTGATGGATAACCATGCTAAGTTCTGAACGTGATCTTCCGATTGCAGGCCGTCATGCAGCGAATGGATCAGACGGCGATGCCCGACGGGCGACGGCGTGGGAAGGGCTCAACATCTAGGTCTACCCGCATTCAAGGAGGAGAGGCATGAGTTGGGATAACAAACAGGGTCCATGGGGGAAGGAGAACCGCCCCCCGGAGATCGACGAACTGCTGGAGAAGGTTCAGGAAAAAATCCGCAACTTCTTCGGCGGCAAGCGTTTTCCTGCCATCGGCCTTCTCGTGGTCCTGGTGGTCCTTCTATGGCTTGCCACCGGAATCTACCAGGTCAACCAGGACCAGGTAGGGGTCGTGCAGAGATTCGGGCAGTACAGCCGCACGGTCGGTCCGGGGCTGCAGTGGAAGCTCCCCTCCGGGCTCGAAAAGGTGACCAAGGTTGCCAGCCAGCGCATCTACCAGGAAGAATTCGGGCTTCGAACCCTCCGGGCGGGCGTTCGCACGGAGTACGCACCCGGGAGCCAGTACGAGCGCGAGTCGCTGATGCTCACCGGGGACCTGAACTGTGTGCTGGTCCCGTGGGTGGTCCGCTACCGGATCGGGGACCCCTACAAGTTTCTGTTCAAGGTAAGGAACGTACGGGAAACCCTGCGGAGTCTGTCAGAGGCGACCATGCGGACCGTCGTGGGGGACCGCAGCCTGGACGAGGTCCTGAACAAGCGGGAAATGGTTGCTTCCCTGACCCAGGAGGCACTGCAGGAGGCCCTGGACGGTGCGGAGAGCGGCCTGTTTATCACAACCATCGAGCTCGGGAAAACCAATGTTCCCGAGCCTGTTCAACCTTCGTTCAATGAAGTCAATGCGGCCATTCAGGAAAAGGAGAAGCTCATCTACCAGGCCCAGGGCGACTACAACAAGATCATTCCCGAGGCAAGGGGCAAGGCGGAGAAGAGGATCCAGGGGGCGGAGGGGTACGCCGTGGATCGGGTGAAGAGGGCGCAGGGAGACGTGGCCCGTTTTCTCGACCTGTACGAGGAATACTCCAAGGCCAAGGAGGTGACCCGAAGGCGGCTCTATCTTGAAGCGATCGATGAGATGCTCCCCCGTCTGGGCAAGAAGTACGTCATCGACGCCGACCAGAAAGGGCTTCTTCCACTGTTGAACCTCGGGGAAAGGGGGGACAAGCCATGAAATTCTCAATCCCGATCGGCATCCTGATCCTTCTCCTCGTCGTCCTGGGAGGCCGGGGTTACTACACCGTTAACGAAACCGAACAGGTGGTCATCACCCAGTTCGGCGCCCCTGTCGGGGAAACGATCACAGAGGCCGGCCTGCACTTCAAGTGGCCCTGGATGAAGGCGAGCTACTTCGCAAAGAACATCCTGGAGTGGGACGGAGACCCCAGCCAGATCCCGACTCTGGACAAGACCTTCATCTGGGTCGATATCTTCGCAAGGTGGCGGATCGTGGACGCACTCCAGTTTTTTGAGAAGGTGAACAACGAGGTCGCTGCACACGGGCAGCTCGACAGCATACTCAACGCCGCAACGCGCAACATGGTCCAATCGCACTACCTGATCGAGTCGGTCCGGAATTCGAACCGAAAGATGGATGTCCTCGCATCTCCGATCGAAGGCAGGGTCAACCCGCTGGTCGCCGACGTGGAGGTAGGCAGGGCCCAGCTGATGCTCATGGTCCTCGAGCAATCGGCACCCAAGGTGAAGGAACTGGGCATCGAATTGGTGGACGTACGTATCAAAAGGATCAACTACATAAAAAACGTGCGGAACAAGGTCTTCGAAAGAATGATCGCGGAAAGGCAACAGATCGCGGAGAAATTCCGGTCTGAAGGACAGGGGGAAAGACAGAAGATCGAGGGCCGGATGGATAGAGAGCTCAAGACTATCCAGGCTGAGGCCTACAGGAAGAGCGAGGAAATCAAGGGTGCGGCCGACGCTGAGGCCGCCGGGATCTATGCCAATGCGTATGGTCAGGACCCTGAATTCTACTCCCTGGTAAAGACGCTGGATCTTTACAAAAAACTCCCTGAGAATGAAATCGAGCTGCTCATGACGACGGACAGCGAGTTTTTTCAGTATCTCAAGGGAATACAGCCGTAGGGGCGTTTCGCCGGAACGGGCTGTTGCCCAAATAGGACAGCCACCGATCTGACGTCCCCCATTTCCGCAAGCAACAGAGATCGGTGGCTGTCCCCGATCTCCCCAATCTCCGAGGGATTCGGGCAACAGCCTGGGAAGATCTCCCCCGGGCAGTCTCACGGAACGGCGGCGCAGGAAGGGCCCATCGATGGCACGAAGGAAGAAAGAACCGGAGAAGACCCTCGTATTCAGGATCACCCCGGAGGGAAGGCCGAGGATCTGGAGGACCGTGGAGCTCACGAAGAAGCATACCCTCCACCAATTGCATACGGTCCTGCAGAAGAGCTTCGAGCTGAAAGGCAAACATCTTTACGCCTTCTACTTGAGCGGGAAGGAGTGGGACACCGAAACAGAGTACGGCGGCCCCTCAGCAGGGTCTTCCCGGAAGGCGAACAAGGCAGAGCTGGGAAAGCTCCCCCTGGAGAGGGGGAGATCCTTCTTGTGTGTGTGCAACTTCGAGAGAGAGCAGCGTTTCTCGGTCGAGTGGAAAGAAGAACGGGAAGCTGGCCCGAAGCTTTCCTGTCCGCTCGTTCTCGAAGGAGAGGGGGAGTTGCCGCCTCCCAAGGCCCCCCTGTTGGACTCGCTCGCCGCCCCGATGAAGTCCCTGGTTCAGAAGCTTAGGTCGACCCTGGTCACCTGGCTCTCGACCCGCTCGAAGCCTCGTGGCCCAAAAGCCCTCCAGACGGCCCTAGACCTCGTCGCCGGGATTCGAAAACAGCTGGAAGCCGGCGACCGGGAAGCCTGGCGCCTGATGGAGGAGGCCACGGACTTCCTGCTCGTCGACTGGTTGCTCTCCCTTCCCGCAGACCTCGCCAGAAGGAACATGACGGAAGAGGCCTTCGGCATCTGTGAAACCTTCTCCCCATACTCCGACGAAATCTACTTCCTGTGTGAAAAGGCCTTGCTGTTGGCTCACGTGGGCAGGAGGGAGAAGGCGCTGCAACAGATTCGGGCAAACCTCACCAAGTTCCAGGATGACCCGCGGGTCGTGGCGAAGTCAGCCGAGGCATTCTGGAAGCTGGAAGAGGTCGGTCACGCGGAGAGGTTCTTCCGCAAGGCCCTGGATCTCGCGGCCGATGACCTGAACGAAAGGGAGAAAATACTGGAAAAGCTGTTGGCCATGTTGGAGGAACACGAGCGAAGCGAAGAGGCCATCGAGCTCGTCCAGTCTGAAATGGATCGGGGCTAGTGAGTCGGCCTGGCAACACTGCGATGTCTAAAGAGAGTCTCGCGCTACTGTCCTGTCCCGGATTCCGTCTCCGATTTGCTTGGGCTCCGTCTCTCCCTCCCCCTACAAAGTCGCCCGGCACAAATCTCCGACGGAATCCAGGACAGCCCCGCACAACTCAAGCTCTGCCAAGGAGACATAGCGATAGTTTCTTGTCGACCCACTATTGAACGCCTTTTCTCCAGGGGGTTATAGATTTGGCTGAAGTAAAAGAGGCGTGTGGGCTGTTTGGTGCGTTCGGGGCCCCTGAGGCAGCCTACGAGGTCTATTGTGGGCTCTATGCGCTTCAACATCGCGGCCAGGAAAGTGCCGGCATCGTGGTCAGCGACGGCAAGAACATCGTCTCCCAAAAGGGCATGGGACTCGTATCAAACGTCTTCACCCCGGAGTTCCTCAAATCGCTGAAGGGGGATATCGCGATCGGCCACGTCCGATACTCGACGACAGGGGGCTCGACGGCGCAGAACATTCAGCCCCTCGTCGTGCGCTATCAGAAGGGGCTGCTCGCCATCTCCCACAACGGGAACATCGTCAACGCCAAGGCCCTGAGAAGATCCCACGAGAAGAGTGGCTCCATCTACCAGACGGGAACCGACTCGGAGGTCCTGGCCCATCTGCTCGCCCGGCCGTCCCATCAGAAAATGCGGGATCCCCTCTCCCACTGTCTGTATCACCTGAGAGGGTCGTTCTCCTTCCTGCTCCTGGAGAAGGATCGGATCGTCGGGGTCCGGGATCCCCACGGGTTCCGGCCGCTCGTCCTGGCAAAGAGGGGCAAGGCCTATTTCCTCGCCTCGGAGACCTGTGCCTTTGACCTCATACGGGCAGAATACATCCGTTCACTCGAACCGGGCGAGATCGTCACCCTCACGAAGGCAGGGCCCCGGTCCGACTTCATCGAAGGCCCTCCGCCGCTTCGACACGCCCATTGTATCTTTGAACTGATCTACTTCGCCCGCCCGGACAGCATCGTGTTCGACCAGACGGTCCACAACGTCCGCGTTCAGTTCGGGGCGGCCCTGGCCAAGGCAAACCCGGTCGATGCGGATCACGTCATCTCGGTTCCGGACTCGGGGATCTCACCCGCGATCGGATACGCCAACGCTTCGGGCATCCCTTACGAGCGGGGCTACATACGAAACCATTACGTGGGAAGGACCTTTATCGAGCCGCAGAAGACAGGGAGGGTCGAAGGCGTCCGATTCAAGCTGAATGTGGTAAAGGATGTCGTCGAGGGCAAACGGCTCGTGGTCGTGGACGACTCGATCATACGGGGCACAACCTCCAAGTCCCGGGTCAGGGCCCTTCGAGAGGCCGGGGCCAGGGAAATCCACCTGCGCATCACTTCTCCTCCTTGCCGCTATCCCTGTTACTACGGAATCGACTTCCCTGATCCGAGGGAACTCATCGCTTCCAAGAGGTCTGTCGAACAGATCCGGCAGTATCTCGGGGTCGAAAGCCTTGCATACCTCGAGCCGGAGACAATGCTCTCCTGTACCCTCCACCCTGCGAAGGACTACTGCACGGCCTGCTTCACGGGCGACTACCCCGTGCCCGTGAGGATGCCGCGAGGGAAGATGGACCTGGAAGAAGAAGACACGTCTATCGCCTCCGAGCGGGGAAGAAGAAGCAAGCGCGGCTAACGGCTTGCGCCCCCCACGCATCCCCTCCCCTGCTATTAGCTATTAGCTGTTAGCCCACCTCTCTCCCTCCGGGCGCGCATCCTGTAGGAAGGAGGAATGGTGGGGAG
>JAUWSZ010000174.1 GCA_030609865.1 bacterium
CAAAAAGGGAAGAGTGAGCATCCCCGTCCGCTTTCGGGAGATCCTCCGGGCCCAGTACGACGATCAGCTGATCCTCTCCCCGAGAGACGGGGGATGTATTCGGGTGTACCCGCTGCTCGAGTGGGAGCGGTTGGAGGAAAACTTGAAGAGATTCAACAAGTTCAACAGGTCCGTGGATGACTTCAAGCGAATGTTGTTCTCATCGGCCCAGGATTCCACCATGGATGCACAGGGCAGGATCCTGGTGCACCCGGAGCTTCGCGACAGGGCTGGGCTCGGGGAAAAGGTGCTCTTTGTCGGGATGATGGAGTTCTTCGAAATCTGGAATCGTGACCGTTTTCTCCAGAGGTTCACTCCAACGGACGACACGATTTTGGAGCTCGAGGACGAACTCGCCCGATTGGCCGAAAAACAGGGAATTTGAACCACTCCTATCGGCCTCAAGCGGGATAGGAAGAAGATGTCGGATCCAGATGCTTCACTACCATACGCCGATCATGTTGGAGGAGATCGTCGGGTTCCTGAATCCTTTGCCCGGGAAGATCTACCTCGACGGAACCCTCGGAACAGGGGGGCATGCAGAGGCACTCCTCGAGAAGAGTGCGCCCACGGGAAGGGTGGTCGGAATCGACGCAGATGCTGAGTCCATCGAGATCGCACGTGAAAGGCTGGCCCCTTACGGGGAACGAATCCTTCTGGTACACGGTCGGTACGAGCAGGCCCGGGAGATCCTGTCCCGACACGGCATTTCAAAGGTCGACGGCGTGCTGCTCGACCTCGGCATCTCACGAGTCCAGTTGGAGACGCCAGAGAGAGGATTCAGCTTTTCGAGGCAGGGCCCCTTGGATATGCGGATGGACAGGACGTGTGGAACCCCGGCAAGCAGGTTCCTGCAAGACCTGCCTGAGGACCAAATGGCCCTTCTATTCCGAACCTATGGGGAGGAGCGTTGGGCCCGGAGGATTGCCAGGTCAATCGTAAGAAGCAGGAAAGAAAAAGGCGAACTTTCGACGACCCGGGATCTCGTCGATGCCATCTTCAGAGCCCTCCCACGTCAGGCCCCGCGCGCGAGGATTCATCCGGCAACCCGCGTGTTCATGGCCCTTCGGATTGCGGTCAACCGGGAACTGGAATCCCTAGAGGAATTCCTGGCAGATCTTCCGGACCTCCTGCATGAAGGCGGACGTTGCTGCATTCTTTCTTTTCATTCCCTCGAGGATCGTATCGTCAAGCAACGGTTTCGTTCGTTGGAGAAGGGGCCTTCCTCCTCCGACACACCCGAAGAAGAACCCTGCAAGGCAGGACCGCTTTTCCGCCAAGTCCGAAGGAAGGTGCTTCGTCCGCAAAAGGAAGAGGTCCTGCGTAACCCTCTTGCCCGGAGCGCCAAGCTTCGGATCATTGAACGGCTTTGAATCAGGGAGCCTCACAGAAAATGGGTGGACCGAGAAGCGCGAAATGGATGGAGATCTTGGGCACCCAGGTGATTCGGCTTCCACATCAAAAGGGACAGGGAGGTCGGTGGGTCGGCCACCTGCTGGCCGGTGTCGTGCTCCTGGTTGCTACGGCCCTGTTTGCCAGCTGGGTCCATGTGCAGAACATCACGTATCGTTACCGCTACTCCCACCTATACCGGGTACAGCAGAAACGGGTGCAGATCCGGGATGCCCTGGAGATCGAGCGTCAGATGCTGCGACGCCCACAGAGGATCGTCCGCATTGCCGAGGACGACCTGGGGATGAGGATGCCATCGGTTGAAGACCGGGTGATTCTGGAATGAAAGCCCTCGACGTACGCCTCCGGAAAAGGATCTACGTTCTGCTGAGCCTGTTCGTCCTCGTCGTTCTGGCGTTGATGGCGGGTCTCTATCGGCATCAGGTCACCCAGCGGGAGCGCTACTTGGCGTGGGCCGACAGGCAACAACTCCAGCCCATCCGGCTCATCCCGTTGCGTGGGAAGATCCTGGACCGTAGAGGGGCACCGATGGCGGTGAGCCTGGAGGGAGGTTCTCTGTTTTCACACCCGGCCTCTGTGGAGGATCCGGTGGGGACAGCTCGCCTGCTGGCCCCTCATTTGGAGATGGATGTCCGGAGCCTCCGTGCAAAATTGAAACAGTCCGTGTCCTTTGTCTGGCTTGCCCGGCAGCTTCCCCTGAAAAAGGCGAGGGCCGTCCAGAAGCTCGGCCTGAGCGGGATCGGGATGGAAAAAGAGGGCAAACGCTATTATCCGAACCGGGATCTCGCCGCGAACGTGATCGGATTCGTGGGCGTGGATTCCCAGGGGCTGGAAGGCCTGGAGTTACATTACGAAGGGCGCGTGCGGGGTGCGGAGGCAAGCCTGCTGCTCCAGAGGGACGCACGGGGCAGGCTGTTGTGGCGGGAGATGGCTGAAGCCCCGGGCATCGGCCGCGGGAGCGAAATCGCGCTGACCCTGGACCTTCGAATACAGTTTGCAGCCGAACGCGCCCTTCGGCAAGCGGTGGAAGACACACGAGCCTCGTCCGGGTCAGTTCTCGTTCTGGACCCCCGTTCCGGAGAGGTGCTCGCCATGGCCTGTGTGCCCACCTTCAACCCCAACCGCTTCCATGCCTATGGACCGGGCTGGTGGCGGAATCGTTGCATCACCGACACCTTCGAGCCCGGATCGACGGTCAAACCCGTCCTCCTGGCGGCGGTGATAGAAGCAGGCCTGGTATCGGAGCAGATGAAGGTCGATTGCGAAAAGGGTGCCTATCGCTTCGGAGGGCACTGGATTCACGACATAAAACCCCACGAGGAACTGACCGCCCTGGAGGTTATCACCCATTCCAGCAACATCGGTGCCACCAAGATGGCTGAACTTCTGGAAGCCCAGAGCTGGTGGGAGTACCTGAATGCCTTCGGATTCGGACAGAAAACGGGTATCGATCTGCCCGGCGAGGTGGGCGGCAACCTGAGGCCCTGGAGGAAGTGGGCGAGGGTTGCCCTCGGGACCCATGCATTCGGACACGGCTTCTCGGTGACGACCCTTCAAATGGCCACGGCATTCGCTGTGCTCGCGAACGGAGGATTCCTGCTGGAGCCCTTTGTGGTGCGGGAGATCCGGGACGAGACCGGCAGGCTCGTAGAGGTCCGGCAGCCAAGGGTCGTGCACCGGGTCATCTCGAAAGAGACGGCCGAGCGCGTTCTCGCCGTCCTGGAAGTCGTGGTCGAGAGCGGCACGGGAAAAAGAGGCCAGGTCCCCGGGTTTCGCGTTGCAGGGAAGACAGGGACCGCCCAGAGATTCGATCAGAAAGCGGGCCGGTACTCGAACGAGCGGCCCGTGGTCTCCTTTGTCGGGATCGTACCGGCGGACAGGCCGGAGCTGGTTATTGCCGTCGTGTTGAACGAGCCGGAAGGGCAGGCCTCTGGGGGGATGATGGCCGCGCCCGTGTTCCGGGAGATTGCCGCTTCGAGCCTCCACTACAGGCAAGTGCCGGGAGACGACGTGCCCTCGATCGCTGAAGCGGGATACGCGGTCCGGTACTGCTCCGCTAATCAGGTCGAAAGGGGGCGCCCCTCCGACGGGGCCGGGGTCGCCCGGATCGGGCCCCGGGGTGCATGGTTGATGCCGGATCTGCGGTCCTTGCCGTTTCGAACCGCACTACGGGTCCTGGAAGGCCTTCCGGTCACGATACAGGTGGAGGGTTCGGGACGGATCTTGGGTCAGGATCCCCCGCCAGGCGTTTCGATTGTTGCCCATCAGGCTATCAGGCTCGCGGGCCTGTCCGATGGAAGGACCGGGTCGGCGAGGGAGGGAACAGGGAAGAAGTGAAACTGGAGATGCTGTTGAAGGGGCTGCAGGGAATCAGGGTGCAGGGGGACCCCGCGACGGAGATCTCCGACCTGGCCTATGACTCCCGCAATGTGACCCCCGGGGCGCTCTTCTTCGCCCTCCCCGGTGAGCACGTGGATGGGCGGGAGTTCGTCCGGGAGGCCCTGGACAGGGGAGCCCATGCCGTTGCCGTTCCGGAGGGGGCGCCAACTTCCGGCCAGGCCGTTCTTGTCGAGGCATCGGACATTCGGAAAACGATGGCGCAGACGGCAGCCCGGTTCTTCGGGGATCCCTCCGGTGAGCTGGTATTGATCGGGGTCACAGGGACCAACGGCAAGACCACGTTCACCTATCTCATGGAATCGATCCTCAGGGAGGCAGGGTTCAACCCCGGTGTGATCGGCACGGTCTCGTATCGCTACGGGGAACATACCCGTCATCCGGAGAACACGACGCCCGAGTCGGTGGATCTGCAGCGGATCCTGCGGGAAATGGTGCAGTCGGGAGTCACCCATGCGCTGTTGGAGGTGTCTTCCCACGGCTTGGACTACCATCGGGTCGAGGCCTGCCATTTCTGCTGCGCGGTCTTCACGATGCTCGGCCGGGATCACCTGGATCATCACGGAAGCATGAAGGCCTACTTCGCCTCCAAGTCGAGGTTCTTCACCGAGATTCTGCCCCGTTCCGCCTCAAAGGATCGAACGGCTGTTCTGAATCGGGATGATCCTTACGGCCTACGACTCCTGGAGATGAGTCCGGTCCCCGTAATCTCCGTGGGTTCGGGGGAGGAGGCCGACTACCGGCTCCAATCGGCCCGCTGTGACCGCGACGGAACATCGTTGGAGATTCGTACCCCCCGTGGGGCACTTCAACTGCGCAGCCCCTTGCTCGCCGCGGTGAATGTGATGAACATCCTGATGGCGGCGGCCACCTCCGATTGGCTGGGGCTCGAGGCCGGGGTGATCGCTCAAGGGGTCGAAGCGGCCAAAAGGATCCCGGGCAGGCTCGATCGAATCGCCACAGACAAGGGCTTCCTGGTTCTCGTGGATTATGCGCACACACCCGATGCGCTCGATCGGATGCTCGCGAGCGTGCGCGACCTCACGCCAGGCCGGCTCATCACGGTTTTCGGCTGCGGGGGGGACCGTGACCGGGGGAAGCGCCCCCTCATGGGCCGGGCTGCGGCCCAGTGGAGTGATCTGGTCCTGGTCACCTCGGACAACCCGAGGTCAGAGCCACCGGAAGACATCATCGAGGAGATCCTGGAGGGGGTCCGTGAGGAGGGGATTCCTGCTTGCGAGCCGACGGAAATTGCGGAAACGCGGCCCGGGTCCAAGGCGTTCAGCCGAGTGGCCGATCGACGAAAGGCGATCCGACTGGCGGTTCGCATGGCGGAAGAAGGGGATACCGTGGTGATCGCCGGCAAAGGTCATGAGGAAGTCCAGATTCTGGGTGGTGAGAGAGTTCCCTTCCGGGATTGGGAGGAGGTCGTTCGTGCTCTGCGAGGGACTGGAAACAGGGAGTCGGCCGTTGGCTGATTCCTACGAAGGAATCGCCTTGCACGAAGTCTTGGCCTTTACAGGAGGCCGGGACATCGCCGGCATTGGGGAGTGCCTGTTCCCACGCGTGTCCACTGATTCCCGGACCGTCGACGTCGGGGACCTCTTCGTTGCCTTGCAAGGAGAGAGGTTCGACGGGCATCGATTCGTCGAGAACGCCCTTGAGCGTGGAGCCCAGGGAGCCCTGGTGGAAGAGGCTCCCCCCGAAGAGGTCCTGCGCAAGTACAAGGCCGCCGTCGTGACCGTGCCCGACTGCCTGAAGGCCCTGGGGGATCTTGCCGCCGGTTGGAGGCGAAAGTTCCCCGTCCCTGTGGGGGTCTTGACCGGGAGCAACGGGAAGACAACGACCAAAGAGATGACGATGGCAATCCTCAGGCTCTGTTTTTCATGTCTCTGGAGCCCGGGGAACTACAACAACCGCATCGGCCTGCCCTTGACATTGCTGATGCTCAAGCCGGAGCACGAACGCGTGGTCCTCGAGATGGGGATGAGCGAACCGGGCGAAATTCGAGCGCTTACCTGGATCGCGCAACCGCAAGTGGGCGCGCTTCTTAACGTGGGGCCCGCCCACCTGGAGCGGTTTGCCTCTGTCGAGGCCGTGGCCGAGGCCAAGGGCGAGATGCTGGAGTCGATGCCGAAAGAGTCGGTCTTCGTTTTCAACCGGGACGACCCGCGCGTCTGTGCCCTGGCCGATCGATGGGAGGGCCCCAAGACGAGCTTTGGATTCGGAGAGGATGCAGGGATCCGACTCCTTGACGCTGAAGAGTGTGGG
>JAUWSZ010000470.1 GCA_030609865.1 bacterium
CAGTCGCTGGGAGAGTTCCTCGATGATGGCAAGGTAGATTTCCTTCTTGTCCCGGAAGTTGTTGTAGAAGGCACCCGTGGTCACCCCGGCCTTCGCCGTGATCGTACGCAAGGTCGTGCCGGCGAAGCCCTTCCGAGCGAATTCCTGTCGGGCAACGGCCATCAACCGCGCCCGGGTCTCGGCCTTGTTCTGCTCTCTCTTGGTGGACTGCCGGGACACTGACACCTTTCCTGGCCCTTCCGCAACGGGCCGGTTCGCGCTCATCCGACGAAGGGGGAGATGACGGGCGAAAAACAGGGCTATAATGAATCACAATTCAGATAACAATTGTTATTTAGCATGCATTCCGTTCTCTGTCAAGAGGATGTCGCCGGGCTCAGCACTTCCCCAGGGTGGCGGAGAGGCTTTCACCATCCCATTCGATCCGTGCGTAGCCCCCCTGGGCAAGCATGCCGGGATTGAGGACGATGGCGGAACCCACCTGATCGATCCCAACCGCCTCGTGAATGTGCCCGCAGATGCAGGCGGTGCAATCGGCCTCCTCGAGGAACCTTCGGACCGTCGAGCTTCCCACATGTTCTCCGCTCCGGATGCGGTCCAGCAGCGTATCGATCGGTGGGGTATGAGAGAAGAGGATTTTGATCCGGGCCTCCTTCACGTCTTCATAGGCCTTTCGGAGCATGGTCTCCAGTTCTTCCTCGGAGAATTCGCTCGGCGTGTCAAAAGGTGTCGGGGGAGAGCCTCCCAGGCCGAAGAGGCCCACCTCGCCGATGACTACCCCGCGACCGTTCAGGTTGATGCCCATCTCGGTGAACATCACGTCCACCTCCGCTTCATCCATGTTCCCGATGTGGGCGTAGACCTTTCCGTTCAGTTCCGAAAGAGCGTCCACGACCGACAGGGCCTCGGATCGGCCGCCACGGATTGTAAGGTCTCCGTTCACGACGACACAATCGGCCCGGCGAATCTCGGGAATCCTCTTGGCCCTTTCCGGCTGCATATGGACATCGCCGAAGGAGATGATCAACATCGTTCTTCCCCTAAGAGGCTGTTGAAAAAGTACCATCTGCGGCGTTCGGCTTCATCCCTCGTCATTCAACGTACAGTAAGTGCGCCTCATCGTTACATGGACCCCCGCCTTCGCGGGGGCATGTTTTGCCTGCCTTGCATCTGGAACTTTTTGAACAGCCTCTAACAGCCACTTTTTCAACGGGCTGCTAAGCGGCTTGCGCCGCAAGGTCAAAGGTGAAAGGGTCAAGGCGAAAGAAAAAATGTCAAATCTCCCGCATCCTTCCACTTTCGCCTTTTGCCTTTTCCCGTGGAAATCATAAGATAGTGCATCGGTCCGGGATGTGTCCACCCATCTCACCGCCGAACCGACAAGAAGCAAGTGGGCGAGGAGGCCTTTACTCATGAAATCCGTACGCGAGGGGCTGGAGAACGATGCCTATGCCTCACACCTGGGAATCGAATTGCTCGCCATGGAAGCAGGTTACGCCCGTGCGCGGATGCCTGTGAAGGCATTTCACGGCAACATGCACGGCATGGTGCACGGCGGGGCCATGTTCAGCCTGGCCGACTTTGTCTTCCAGGCGGCCTCGAACTCTCACGGGGTCCTCGCGGTTGCGGTGCAGGCCAGCATCACCTACCTCCAGGCCCCCCGAACGAAGATCCTCTACGCAGAGGCGAGCGAGGTCTCACGGACCAGACGCCTGGCCACGTATTCGATTCGGGTCACCGAGGAAGGGGATAACCTGGTGGCCATGTTCCAGGGCACCGTGTACCGGATGCCCGACAAGGCCGTTTCAACAGACTAGACAGGTGCGTGGAAATCTCGCTATGTGCCGGGTGAGCCTCGTCTTTCGGTACTGTCCTGGGTTCCCTCTCCGCTTTGCTTGGGCTCCGTCTCCCTCTCCCCCGAAGTCGCCCGGCGCAAATCTCCGACGGAACCCAGGACAGCACCGAGCTTTTTGAGCTCTCTCAAGGAAGCATAGCCACAATTGGCTATCGGTCTACTCGGGTTGTGTCTTGGAAATGAGTCTCAACAGGGTGACAATCACGCACGGTCTTGATGGGCGCCAACAAATCAAAGAATTTGATGCCATTGTGCGTGGTTCCCTGAAGGTGTATTCTGGCCCGAAAATTACGCTGGAAACACCTACGATGAAACACCTTTCCCCTCTCCTCGAGTCCCCCTTATTCTGGGCAGCCCTTGCCGTGGGCGCCCTGCTGCTCGTTTTCCTTTTCCTCTGGCTCCGGAGAAGAGCGAACCAACGCTTCCTCCGGGAAGTGCTGCAACAATCCGAGGCACATCGGAACCAGGAAATCGAGGCAATCCTTCAGCGCGTCAAAGACGCCTTCGGCAGCCTCTCCCTGGACGTCCTTGCAAAAAACAACGAGGCCTTCCTGCAGTTGGCCCGGGAGAGCCTGACGCACCATACACAAGCGGCTTCCAACGACTTGGAGGGGAAGCGACAGCTCATCGATCGATCGATCGAGGGGATGCGCTCTGAGATGAAGAAGGTCGAGGAGATGGTAACCTCCTTTGAAAAGGACCGCGAAAAGAAGTACGGGGAGCTGGCCGCGCAGCTCAGGAACACGGCCGAAGGGACAACGAGGTTGCAGGAAACCACTTACCAGCTGAGGGAAGCCCTTTCCAGCACACGGGCCCGGGGCCAGTGGGGCGAGCGGATGGCCGAGGATGTCCTCAGGCTGTCCGGCTTCCAGGAAGGGGTCAACTACCAGAAGCAGAAGACCATGGAAGCTGGGGGCGGGAGGCCTGATGTCACCTTCTTCCTGCCCAATGGGCTCCGGATCAACATGGACGTGAAGTTCCCCTTCGACAACTACCTTCGCTATCTGGAGACGAACGAAGATGGGGAGAAGG
This sequence comes from bacterium, assembly GCA_030609865.1. Next base: position 2,888 of record JAUWSZ010000470.1, read on the forward strand.
CGCGACGGAAGGACCGGTTCCTAAAGGATGTTCGAGCCCGTGTTCGGGAAATCACGACCCGCGAGTACATCAATCCCGAAGACAACACCCTGGATTACGTCTTGCTGTTCATCCCGAACGAGAGCGTCTATTCCTTCATCCAGGAAGAAGACACGTCACTCCTCGACGATGCCCTGAAGACAAGCGTAATCCTCTGTTCGCCCCTCACCCTCTACGCCATCCTGGCCGTTATCCGGCAGTCGGTGGAGAATTTCAACCTGGAAAAGATGACCTCACAGGTCCTTGCCCACATGGCGAACTTCCAGAAGCAGTGGGAGGCCTTCATCCGGTCGATGGACAAGATGGGCAAACGCATCGAAGACGCCAAGCAGGAATTCGATCACCTGGTCTCTACGAGGAAGAATCAGCTGGAACGGCCGCTCAAGGAGATCGAGAGGATGCGCACTGAACAGGGGATCCTCCCGGCCTCCGAGGCAGGAGAGGACGAGGAGGGGGAAGAGGAGGATCAGGAGGAGGAAGCGGAATAAGAACCCAAAACCGAAAATAGCGGTTATCCGGCGGCTTTCAGCTGCTCGTCCTCGTCGTCGTCCTCGTCCTCGATATCGGGCAGGGGGCACGAGCCACTTGCCCCCATGTCAAACAGACTATCAGAGACATGGTCACCGTCTCAAGAGGCTGCCGAGCGGCGAACCACCACACAGACAAGAAAGACCAGGGTGGAGAGCACCACGATCGTTCCGGCCGGCGGAAGATCCCACAAGGCGGCCGTCACGAGCCCGGCA
>JAUWSZ010000277.1 GCA_030609865.1 bacterium
ATCGGGGACAGCCACCGAACTCTGGAGAGATACGTGGCTGTCCCCGATCTCCCCCCCCGAAGCCAGGGGTGGGAAGGCAGGGCCTTTCGCCCTCTGTACCCTGACCCCTGCAGTTCTCAATCCTCCGGCACCGCATCCCGGGTCGTGATGAGTACGATGCCCTGGCCGGGGCTGAGTTCGTACGAGAAGGGTTCTGGAATGTAGTCCAGACGGTCTCCCGGGGAGACGTCCGTCAGTGGGGCCCCTGCCTGCACCAGATCATGGATTCGGGGCGTGGAAAAGGTCTGCCTTTTGTGGATGTCCTTGTTGAGGATCAGCAGGGATTCCCCCTGCGTCTTGATCGAGCCCTTCCACATGACGAGAACGTTCGGGTTGCCGTTGCTGAGCACCTCGGTAGGGGCCTCTTCCTGAAAAACGGGGTGCCCCTGCTTGATGGTGTTCACCTCCCTGATGAAGAGGGTCAGGTCCACGTGTGGTTCCTCCCAGTCTTCGGGCCGGGTCTTGACCACGTGCGGCTTCCTGCGTGCCCCGTACTCGAAACCCATGGGCATCATGACCCCGGCGGAAAACAGGGAGGCAAACAGGTATCGTTGCTCGAGCCCGTTGACGTTGCCCTGAAGCTCGTCGCTGAGCCGCAAGGTATCGTGGCTTTCGGGGAATCCGATGGAAGGCGCGAACTCTCTCGTGAGGTTGTACTGTTCGAGGAGCCAGTGGCCGTTGAAGTCCCACCATTTGGAGCTGTTGAAGATGTAGTCAAAGCCGGCCAAGGCGGTCTTTCGCGTCTGCTCGGCCGTGCACCCGAGTGTCTCGGCAGCGAAAACCGCTTCCGGACACGTCGATTTCGTTTCACCGATGAGTCGTCTCCACAGGCTTGCAGGGACCTGATAGGCCGCGTCGCACCGGAAGCCCCGGAAGCCCAGGTCCAGCAGGTGGTCGACGACACGGCGAAAGAACCGGAACATCCCTTCCTTGTCCCTTGAATGCCTGTGGTCGAAGCTCGCAAGGTCTCTCCACACGACTCTTCGCCCGTTGTCATTGCAACCCGGATGCGCGATTCGTCCGTTGTTCTTCCAGATGAACCACTCCGGGTGCTTCTTGATCAGGTCTGCGTCCACCGAGCAGTGGTTGATCACCAGGTCTATCATCATCCGGAGGCCTTTCTCCTCCGCGGCTCTTATCGCATCGCGTACCTGCTCTTCGGCCGTCTTGTCGCTCCCGGGATCCACCAGCAGAGGGTTGAAGCGGAAGTAGTCTGCGATCGAGTAGATGCTGCCGGAACGGCCCGGAAGCTGAATCGGGTTCACGAAGACCCAGTTGAAACCCATTTCCGAAGCACGGCTGAAGTGTGCCCTCCACCTCGGTAAAGGCCCTGCCAGCAGGGGAAAGAGGTTGTATATGATCATCTTCTCCGTAGCTCCTATGAAGATTTCTCCTGGTTTCTCAATCGGGGGGCAGCCTATCCAAGGCGAAGACTCCAACGTCATCCGGTCCAATCTCCCAGGATACACGATCTATCCGGGATTGTCAGAGTTGCTCGAGGTTCCATGCCCCTTCCTTGAGATGAGGGAACGGAAGATCGTGATTTCTCAAGGCTCGTCAGTAGGTTAAGACCCCTCGGCTCGTTGACAAACCTGAAGGGCGGTGCTAAAGAAAGTAGGGTACATCCTGAGAAGTGGGCGATTAGCTCAGGGGATAGAGCGTTGGTCTCCGGAACCAAAGGTCGCGAGTTCGATTCTCGCATCGCCCTCCACGTGAAAACAAGGGGTTACACTGGATATATGACCCCTTTTCTTAGGGTTAAATACTTTTGTGATGCAGGATGAGGAATCTTTTTGTGAACAGAGAGCAACTCCTTAAAGAAATCAAATCGCGCCTGAAGGCTGCTCACAGGGACCGATTGCGGGGCGTTATTCTCTATGGATCCGAGGCGCGCGGGGAAGCGCATCCGGAAAGCGATATCGATTTATTGGTTCTTCTTGAAGGTCCCGTGGATCTCGGACGCGATCTCGAGTCAAATCTCGACGTGCTTTATCCTCTGGCGCTGCAAATCGGCCGGAGAATCAGCGCCAAGCCGGTGTTAGCAGAAGAGTATAACAATTTGGGATGCCCGTTATATAAAACAGTGCATACTGAAGGTTTGGAAATATGAAAGAATTCGCCCTTGCGGAATGGCAACGGGCGCACCGAGCATTCAGGTCGGTGAAATATCTGATGGATATCGATCCTGATTCCGCCGCTTCAAGAGCCTACTATTCAGCTTTTCATGCCGTCACGGCACTTCTTGCACTTCGCGGGATGACCTTTTCAAAGTATGCGGCCTTACGCGCAGCTATCCACCGTGACCTCATAAAAACAAAAGAATGGTCCCCTGATTTAGGCCGTGGTTTCGATTTCCTGTTGGAATTGAGAGAGACAGGTGACTATGGTGGACTCATCGCAGTCTCAAAGGAAGATGTGGAGAAAGCGTTAAAGAAGACTTCAGCCATTCTCGATGCTGTACATAAGTCCTGCCCTGAACTGCCGAAGAAAATCACTGAATAAGCGCCCCGAACGAATCTTGCCCGGAAAGGTTTCCGGATTCATCTAGCAGACAATCTGTTCGTTAGGCCTGAATTCCTGTTCTTCCCCTGTTGAGGTCCGGGTTGTTTCTGCCCACACTTGTTACATACCCCTCGGATATGGCCTTTTTCGTTTTTGCATTTTTGGGAAAGTCCGCTATGGTATTCTCACGACCGAGTTCGAAAACGCACGAGGAGGGAGACAGATGAACGTAGGAGAATGGTCTACACGGTGGGCCGAGCGTTATCCGCACGAGTCCTGTATCAAGTACGGTGATCTCGCATTCACGAAGCAGGACTTCAACGTCCGGGTGAACCGCCTGGCCCATGCGTTTCAGGAGGCAGGCGTGAAAAAGGGCGATCGCGTGGCCGCCCTGATGGCGAACAGCCATGTCTTCCTGGAGATCCTCCAGGCCCTGTGCAAGCTCGGCGGGGTCATGGTTCCCCTGAACTTCCGGCTGGCTGCCCCCGAGTTGGAGTTTATCCTCAACGATTCCGAACCGGTCATGCTCGTTTACTCGCCCGAGTTCCTGCCCCTGGTGGAGGAACTCCGGGGAAAGGTCCCGAGCGTGAAGAAGTTCATTTGCGAGTTGGAGGGGGGCGCCGGGGGCGATACCGAGTACGAAGCCTGGACGGCGAATCAATCCGAGGAGGAGCCCCGGCCCGATTCGGAAGTCACCCTGGACGATGCAGAGTTCATCATGTACACGTCCGGGACCACGGGCAGGCCGAAGGGGGCCGTCGTCCTCCAGGGCAACATACAGTGGAATTGCATCAACGCCGCGGGCGTCTACTCGATGGGCAACACGGACGTGCAGATCGTCTGCGCACCGATGTTCCACGTGGGGGGACTGGGGGTGTCCGCCATCCCGAGCCTTTACCTTGGCTGCACACTGGTGATTCAACGGTTCTTCGACCCCTCGGAGGTCTTTCGATTGATCGAGCAGGAAAGGGCGACCATTATGTTCGGGATCCCGGTCATGTTCCTGTTCATGACCCAGGTCCCGGAGTTCGAGACCGCGGATCTCTCCAGCCTGCGCTTCTTCCTCGCGGGCGGCTCCCCTTGCCCGCGCCCCCTGATCGAGACCTACATGAAGCGGGGGGTCACCTTCAGCCAAGGATACGGGATGACCGAAACGGCCCCGGCCATCACGGTCCTTCGCACGGAGGACGCCTTGCGCAAGCTCGGCTCCTGCGGCAAGCCGGTGTTCCACCTGGACGTTAGGATCGTTGACCTCGAGGGGAAAACCCTCCCGACCGGTGGAAGAGGGGAAGTCATCGTGCGAGGCCCAAATGTCATCAGAGAGTACTGGAGGAGGCCCGAGGCCTCTGCCGAGACGATCGTGGACGGCTGGCTCCACACGGGCGACATGGGCTACTTCGACGAGGAGGGGTATCTGTATCTGATCGACCGCAAGAAGGACATGTACATCAGCGGTGGAGAGAACGTCTACCCGGCCGAGGTCGAGGACGCGATCATGGGTTTGGACCGGGTGGGCGACGTGGGCGTTATCGGGGTCCCGGATGAGAAGTGGGGGGAAATCGGGATGGCCATCGTAGTTCCGAAGCCGGGCGTGGAGGTCACCGAGGAAGGGGTCATCGAGTTCTGCAAGGGAAAGCTCGCCAAGTACAAGGTGCCCAAGAAGGTGATCTTTGCGGATGAATTGCCTCGCACGGCCACGGGCAAGATCCTGAAGAAGGAACTGAGGGCCCAGTACATTCCGAAATAGCGCAACAAACACCAGAACAAAAGGGGTCAGGCATTAAAGCCCCTCTTGTTCTGCGGTTTTATGATACCAGGGCAGAAAGTCCCAGCTCTTGGAGTTTCTCAGGGGTGGGGTGGGAGTCGGCCGGGTTCCAGCCTCTCTCGTCGTAGTACTCATCCAGTTCTCGAACCAGGTCCTGCTCGCGAAGCTCCCTGCGGCCGTAATAGTCCATCAACCGGACCTCGCCGTCGGGCGTGACCTTGGGCTCCATCCACAGGGCAGGAAACCGGTCATCCTCGCGGCCGAACCCGGCACGTACATTCAGCAGCTTGAGCAGGTTGTGCCCTCTCTCGCCGCATCGCTTGAGGTGGGCTGCACTCGTTTCCTTGCCCGTGGCTGCGGTGTAGATTCGTGACAGGTTTTCCAGGTGCAGGGGCAGCCCGATGATGTTGTAGAAGACACAGCTCCCGATGCTGTCCATGACCATGCCCGCATCCTGTACGTGACGCGTCAATCTGCCCACCTTCACATCGCCGTTCCTGAAGATTCTCTCCGCGTCTTCCGGGGTGGCCCCGGTCTCCAGGAACGCTTTCCGCAGGGTCTCGAAAGGAACACGGGGGGCCGACATCGTCCAGTGGCATTGGGGATGATGGGCGCCCCGGGGGTTCACCACCATGTGAAAAGAACGTACATCCAGGTTCGTGTCTCGCATATCGTAGAAGCAGAAGGCCCCTTTCACG
>JAUWSZ010000015.1 GCA_030609865.1 bacterium
CAGGACCTGCTGGAGCTTCTCCAGAGATCCCTCCACATCCCATGCGGGAATCGAGAGGCGGAACTCCTGCGATTCCCCGGGACAGGGCGCAGGAGAAAAGGCACATTCCGGCTCTGTCCATCGGATCTGGTAGGTCTCCTGCCAACGGCCCCGGCGGTCCTGCATGACCGCGAACCGGGCCTTCCCGCCCTGCCCGCGTCCCCCCCCCTTTTCCAGACACAGAAACTCCCCCCCCGGGCCCCACACGGCAAAGAGCCTGCCGCCGGGTTCCAGGCCGGCGAAAGGACCCTTTCGCTTTTGCTGGGGGGGGTCGATCCAGGCCCAGCGTTGGTAGAAGAGGGTGCCTTCTACCGTCCGGTTGTTGCAGAAGAGCTTGGCAGGCATCCGGCCGTACCGAATCTCTTCATCCTGGCCGCTCCTCACACGATCCGCAAAGAGCGGGTCCGTGAGCAGAAGGATTTTTCCGGCCTCGGTAGGGACATAGTAGAGGAACTCGTCCTTGTCGGTCGTGAACAACAACTCGTCTTTTGTCGAGGACACCGGGGCCAGGGCCCCCTGTTTGGACTTCCCCTTCTGGGTGCCCAGGTAGGTCGCGAGGCCGGGCGAAAGGAGCCAGGCATTCATCCGCCATTTTGTCTTGGGCGAAGACAACAGGCTGGACGAGCGCCGCTTGTTGACGTCAATCACCATACAGACAGGGTTCCCCTGGACCGCCGAGAGAAAGACCAGGGCCTCCACGACCGCAGCCCGCGGCGGATCTTCCCGGATTGTCTGTTTTTTCGAGCATGCACACAACAGAAACGGGACCATCCACAGAAACAACCAACTCGCCGCTCTTCGTCTCGACCCGCTCGCCATCGAAAGAACCCCTCGCACCGTAGGTTATGGATATTCTATTCTTCGAAAGGATAATCCTTTTTTCACAATCTTGAAAGGGAGGTCCTGGAATCCCATTTCCCGTATCTTTTCTCTCGACCGGGCCTTGTCCTCCGGGTCCACGTAGACAACGACACATCCACCTCCCCCTGCACCGCACACCTTCGTTCCGATCGCACCAAGCCGTCTCAGGGCCCGCTCCAGTGAATGAATTTCACGGGTCATAATCCCGGGGAAGAGCCGCTTCCGCGCCGCCGCCTCCGCTGCCATCGCCCTTCCCACTCCACGGGAATCGCCCCGTCTGAGCGCTGCCACCATTTCCTGCCCGGCCTCGACGATCTTCTCGAAGAGGCGGTGCACTCTCCGATCTCCGTCCAGATGCCTCTTGAACACCTCCCAGTTGTTCCTGCCCGAGTGGCGGGAAGTGCCTGTATACACGAGAAGGAGCCTCTTTTCCAGTTCGCGCGGGAGGGCCGGCAGGGATTCCCGCAAGACCTCCCCCGGCCTCCACCACAGCGCCTGTACGCCGCCCCAGAGCGCCGGATAGTAGTCCTGCATGCCCGCTGGAACCTTGATCAGACACGTCTCGATGTCCCGCACCAATGCGAGGAAGCGGTCTCGCCGTATCCCCTGCTTTCCGCTTCTCATCAAGGCGCCGCAAAAGGCGACCAGAAGTGCGGAAGACCCGGCCAACCCGGCGCCCCTCGGAACATCCGACGCAAACTCGATACGTAGCCCCTGCGACACGGAGAAATGACGAAGCGCCTTCGCAAAGAGCTCGTATCGCGCGTGGCCGGTGATCTTCCCCGGCGTCTTCCATTCCACCGTTCGGTTGGCATTCTGATCGGTCAGGCGGATGACGGATTTCTCCGCAGGCACCACCCGGACCCTCACGCGAAGATCGATGGCCGCGTTGATGGTGACCGCTTCCGGGTGAAAGAGATAAAGCGGCCAGAGGTCTACCGTTCCCCCTGCCAGATCGATCCGCGTCGGCGCGGTCGCCTCCACGGCCTGCTCCAACCTCATCGACCAGGTCTCCTTCTGCTCCTCTTGTCGTCGTTCCCAGGCCCTTTGTAGCTTGCGGGGAGTGACAATGCAAGCCGGAGTTGGGTATTAGGTATTAGGTATTAGCCCCCGCCATTCCCCCAGAGCAAGACTACCAATCGTCCTCGTCGTCGTCCTCGTCCTCGTCCTCGAACCGAACAAGGAGGATCGTAGTGCGGGATCAACTAGATCACGAGAAACTGGCTGTCTATGGACTCGAGCTGAAATTCGTTGCCTGCGCTACCTAACTGACCGCAGAACGGAGCGCCCAGCCGGAAGGCAAGAAGCGATGTATTGCTTCTCTCCATCAACTCATGTGCGGGAAGAAAGCGCGTGGCACAAGATCGAGGACGAGATAGACTCGAGCAGTGATGGCAGATGAATCGCCAGAAACCTCGGCGGGACAGGCCATTGGAGGCGGGGGGTGGGCTAATACCTAATACCTAATACCCAACCAACGACGGAGCCCAAATAAATCGGAGAGGGAACCCAGCGCACCACCATGCGGCACGACTCGCCTGGAACATAGCAGTATGTACAGGGTGGCCCATCACGGACGTTCGGCGTATTGGTCGATGCGCTTCCTGGCCTTTCGATAATAGGGATGCTCGGGAAGGACGATCATCATGACTTCGTTCCACTTCTCGATCGCCTCTTCAATGTTGATCTCTTGCAGGGAATATCCTTCACGGTAGGTCTTCCGCGCCACCTCGTCGAGTTGATCGAACCCTCGCCGCAGATCCTTGTCCTTTGGGTTGATCTTCTTTCCCATTTTCCAGAACAGGGCCGCCCCGATCGGATTTCCCCGGTCGAATTCCCTCCGGCCCCTGTCGTAGTAGATCTTCGCAAGGGAAGCGGAAGCCTGACGAAAATAGGTGCCGCCCCGATCGCCGGCAATGTTCCGGTCTCTTTCCAGAAATCGCTCCCAGACTTCCACTGCCTCTGAAAAACGTCCCTCCTGCTGAAGGGTTCTCGCCTGCTTGAAGTGGGTCTTGGCAGACTGCAGGTCTTCGATGAGCGCCCTCGCCTTGTCGGCCCCCACCCCTCCTTCGCCTTCCGACCCCTTCGAGACCTTCTCCAGTGAGGAGAGAGACCTCTCTGTCTCGCCCTGGCGGTACTGGGCGATCGCATTCTGAATGTACCAGTTCGGTGTCCCCTTCCTGGGACCGGAACGCACCGGCTTCGAGGGCGTTGGCGGAGAGGCGCTCGGTGTCCTTCCTGGTTGGCTCGCTTCCGATGGCCTGGCCGTAGCGGCCGGCACCGGCGCAGCAGGACGCCGGCGGGACCAGGCCGTATGCACGCCCGACGCCTTGTTCGCGAGCTGCCTTTGCAGCAGCCTCGCCTCCAGGACGATGCGACGGGCATCCTTGTTGTTCGGATATTTGGCCAGGATCGCTTCCGCCTCACGCTTCGCGAAAGACCAGTCCTGCCTCGCCAGGGCCGCTGTTGCCGCCTGGAGCCGCTGCTCCAGGATCATGTCTTCGATCTCCCGGGTCAGTCGTTCCGCTTCCCGGTAGTAGACGCTCTTCTTGGGAATCTGCTCCATCTGGTCTTTCGCGTCGACCAGCTCGTTCTCCAAAACCAGGCCCTTTCCCTGGTTCAGGATGTCCACATACTCGCTCTCCCGCAGGGCCTCCTGGTAGAGATGCTCCACATCCATGAAGTTTGGCATCTGTTTGCGGATCCCCTCGAGGACGAGGAGGGCTTCGTCCCAGCGTCGGGCGGCGAGCAGGTCCTTGCCGTTCTCGTATTGAACCTTGAGCTCCTCCCGATCGACCGGCTTCTCCAGATCGGTGAGCTTGCCGGACGCCCCCGGCCGGGTCATGTCCTCCTTGTTCCCCTGGGTGAACAGGATGAGCAGAACCGAGCCTACAGCGAAGAAGGCCAGCACCATCAGAAAGGAGATTCGACGAAGGGGCGCCTTCTTGCCGGCCGCCACGCCCTGCTTTCCGCCCACGGGGCGCCAGAGATCCTCCTGGCTCAACGTCTCGCCCGGGTCCACATACCGGAACATCGATTCCCCGACGGTGAGGATGTCTCCCTTCTGCAGCGTGGACTCCTCAAAGGGCTCACCGTTCAGGAACACGGACCCTTCGCTCGAGAGGCTCTTCAAGACGAACCGATCCTGGGCGAAGCTGATCTCCAGCTGCTGAGGCTGTACGTCCCGATCCTTCAGGACGAGATCGTTGCCCTCGTCCGAACCGATCCGGAAGACATCCCGCGGCAGCGGGTGGGCAACCCCCGGTTGCACCCCTCGCAGCTCGAACAACAGAGCCTTTCCGGTGCCTTCCTGTTTGTCCTCTTCCTGCATCGCAATCACACCCTTGGATGCTTCGTCAAGAACGCTCCAGCAAACCCCTGACCCCTTTACTTGTCTCTCATCTCCTGTCGAGCTTCTCCAACAGATCTCTCGCCGCCCGGTGTCTTCGATCCGACTCGTCAGGCACGTGGCTGACGATGTTCTGCAGCTCGATTTTGGCCGCCTCCAGATCCTTCAGCTTCAGGAATTTCTTCGTGTTGAACAAGAAATCCTCGTACTTCCCCTGCAACTCCTCTTCGTATCGATCCACCGTCTCGAGAAGAACGTGTCGCACATGAGCATCTTCGCAAGCGATGACATACTCGAGACCCTCCTTCAGGTACTCGATAGCCGCATACAAATTCGGATCATTGATCCGCCTCTCCTCATACTTTTCCTTCGAGAGGCGAAGGTATTTCTGCGCCACTTCCACGTCGCATTTCGGGATGGGCACTTCGTGGATGGAGATCTCCCGAAGACCCCAGCGCGTCTTCTCCGGCGGATTCTTGCGGTTGTCGAAACGTATGATGTTGACTTCCCCCATATTCAGGGAGGTCCGGGGGATATCGACCGAGACCAACTCGTCCGCCCAGCGGTCGATCGTGAGAGGAACATCCGCCAGTTTTTCGTCGTTGAGGTAGATCCCGACCTGCTGCGGGTAGCGGATGTATCCGGGCCGGTATCGAAGCCGGTACTTCGGCTTCTGCGCAAAGAAGGTGAACTCCGCCTTGTCCACATAGTTCTTTCCACCAACCTTGTGGCCGATGATCTCGTGTGCGGGCAGGGGCAAGGGGCCCGTGTTCGACAGATCTTCCCCCTCCCTCTCGGTCATCGAAAGCCGGACCCCTGAGTAGATGAGGACGACGAGCAGGACGCTCAACAGCGCAAGCACGGGAGGTCGCCTCAGGGCAGCGGGTTTTCCCCCGGATCCCTCCAGAACCTGAAGACCCTGGATGAACTCATCCGTGATCTCCTCTCGCAGGAGGGAGATGTGGAACACGTAAGGGCCGACCTGCAACTCGTCCCCGTTGTGCAGGGGGCCCCGGGAGACAAACAGGCCGTTCAGCTTGATGCCGATTCCACTCCCGACGTCTTCGAGGAAGATCTCCTCCTTGTCTTCGACAATCCGAAAATGGTGAGGAGCAATTTCGGGATGGCTCAAGATGAGATCGTTGGAGAACTCGCTTCCAACGTTGATCTCTTTCTGGCGGAACTCGTAACGAGTCCCTTCATCAGGCCCTTCCACGATCGCGAATTGAACCGTGGTCAACATCGTCAACCCTCATTCGACCCGGCTGGAGTGTGTCCCTGTTCTTCCCGCTCCAGGACCAGACGATCCCCTGTCCCGGTTCCTGTCCGCTCCAGGGTTCCTGCCGGCAGCTCGAGTGTCGCATGGCTGCGCCGCCCCCCCTGAGCAGACCTCCAGGGCCCCAGAGAGTCGAGGGACTTCATGATCGTATGCTCAGGATCGAGAAAGCAGACGTCGATCTCCATCCGCATCCCGAAGGTGTGGATCGACCGGCAGGGAGACAGCAGGAACCCGTCGAAATCCTCCCAGCCCTTCTGGAACATCAGGCCCTTCGCCCGCTTCCAGAAGCTGTCTGCGAGCGAAGCCTTTTCGCAAAGCATGGTGTTCTTCGTAAGGTTTCGAATCTTGAAGCCCATATAAGCAATCGCGTTAAAGCCCGATGTCAGTGACCGCACCCAACAACGGAATCACGAGGATGATCGCGATGGAAAGCAGATTCGCGATGATGATCGGGAAGAGGATCTTTACCGGGACCTTCTGAGCGGCCTTTTCCGCTCTTTCGAACCGGCTGCTGCGGATCTGCCCGGACTGGATGCGCAGGACCGCTGCGAAGCCCGTGCCCATCCGATCCGCTTGAATAATCGATCCCACGAAGTTGGATATCTCCTGCATCTGGGCCCTGTCGGAAAAATCAGTGAAGGCCTCTTTCCGGGTCTTGCCGATCTTCGTCTCCTGCACGACCATGTGAAACTCGTCCCGCAGCGGTCCCGGCGGCCCGTTCGCCGTGACCCGCTCCAGGGAGGAGCCGAAGTCCAGCCCCGCTTCCACGGCCAAGGTCAGCAGATCGCAACAGAACGGAAGGTCCTGCAGGATCGAAAGCTGTCGCTCTTTGATCTGTTTGTTCACAAAGACATTGGGGAGCAGAAAACCGAGCATCCCGACCAGGAGGATCAACGCAGGGGAGAACCCGGGGACGAGGAGATAGAGCCCGAGGCTGAGCAGGCCGAGCAGGATGGCGCTCGCCTCCTTGATGCCCAGATACTCGGCCGGCTTGAGGTCCCAAGGCCGGCCGGCTGCATCCAGCTTCTTCTTGAGCATGATTTCGTAAGCGCCGAGATTCCAGGTCACGTTGATGCGGGCCAGGAGCTGGACCACGAACATCATGACCCGGAACAGGGGGTTCCCGCGGATGCTTGAGTCCGCCATAACCCCGAACCAGCCCTCCTCTTCGATGGGCACCTGCTGGATGTCCTTGATCACCCGGTAGGCGCCGTAGCCAAACAGGCAGGCCGCGCTGAAGCTGAGCATGTAGAAAAAAATCGGATACCAAGACACTCGAAACCTCTAAATCCTGATGTTGACCATGCGTCGGACGATCAGAATCACCATCACCTGGAACAGGATGACCGCGTAGATGGCAACCCGTCCCACATTGCTGTCGAACAGAGGCTTCATGGCCTCAGGCTGCCACAGGAAGAGGATCCCGTACATGAGAAAGGGAATGGCCCCACAGACCATCGCCTGGAGCCTTCCTTGCGCGGTCAGGGTGTCCACCCTCTCCATGACCCGATGCCGGGATCGAATCACGTCCGCCAGGTGATCGAAGATCTCCGAGATGTCCCCTCCCAATTCCCGGGTGATGATCGCGGAAAAGACCATGAGGTTCAGCTCCTCGCTCTCGACGCGGCGGGCGAGGTTTTGCAGGGCCTCGTTCAGGGGAATACCGATACGATACTCCCGGAGCAACAGATCGAACTCCTGGGAGAGAGGGGGCGTCGAGTTCTCTACGAGGCTCTCCAGGGCCTGCACGAAGGAGAGGCCGGCCTTCATCGAACTCGACAGGAAGTCCAGCCCCTGCACGAACTGCAGCTCGAAGGTCCTCCTCCGCTTTCGCACGTAGTAGCTGAGCAGGATTCTCGGCACGAGCAGACCCACGAGGGCCATGATCACCGACAGGACGATATTGAGCCGCGTAATCGCCAGGGTGAACATGAAGACCAGGCACATGATCAGGATGCTCACGTTCAGGATGCGCCTGGGGTTCAAGAAGATGAACATGGTCTCCAGGGTCCTGCTCACGCTCTGCAGATACCGGCTCTGGTAGTATCGAAACAGGGCCCTGCCCGCACCCGCCGCGAAGTTCGCCACGATCGCGATCGTCAGGAAGGTGATGATGTAGATCAGGGTCACATAGACGATCTTTGGCATGTTAGGACTCGACCTCAAAGATCTTCATGTTTATCGGGAGATTGCTGTCCTGGAGCTCCTTGAAGCAATTCGGGATCGCGCCGGTCGGCACGATCCTGCCTTGCACCCTGCCCCCTTCCCCCACGCCCTCCTGCTTGAACTGGAACACGTCCAGAAGCTGGTAGCTGCCTTCCGGGTCCAGGCCCACCATCTCGGACACCTTCACCACGCGCCGCGATCCATCGCTGAACCGCATCAGCTGCACGATGATGTGGATGGCCGATGCGACCTGCTCCCGAATCGCGCGGATCGGCAGATCCATTCCCGCCATGAGCACCATGGTCTCCAGCCTTCGCAGGAAGTCGTATGGGGCGTTCGCGTGGCCCGTGGTGAGCGAACCGTCATGGCCCGTGTTCATGGCCTGCAGCATGTCCAGGGCCTCCCCGCCACGAACCTCCCCCACGACGATCCGGTCCGGCCGCATCCGCAGGGAGTTCTTGACCAGGTCGCGAATCGTCACTTCTCCCTTCCCCTGTATGTTCGGAGGCCTGGCTTCCAGGGAGATGAGATGCTCCTGGGGAAGCTGCAGCTCCGCCGAGTCTTCGATCGTTACGATACGCTCCGACTTCGGCAGCAGGTCGCAGAGCACGTTCAGCAGGGTGGTCTTACCGCTCGAAGTGCCTCCCGAGATCACGATGTTCTTGCGGCTGGTGACCGCGACCTTCATGAACTCGAAGACACTCCCCGTGAAACTCCCCATCTGGATCAGCTTATCAAAGGTAAAGGGGTCCTTCGAGAACTTTCGTATCGTGAGGACCGGGCCCTTCAGGGAAAGGGGCGGGATGATGGCGTTGACGCGGGACCCGTCCTTCAATCGCGCGTCCACCATGGGCACGCTCTCGTCGATACGCCTGCCCAGGGGACTCACGATGCGCTCGATGATCCCGAGAAGAGAATCCTCGCTCGCAAAGGAGCGGTTGGTCATGTAGAGCTTGCCGTTGATCTCGACGAAGATCTGGTCCTTTCGGTTGACCATGATCTCCGTGATTTCCGGGTCCCTGATCAGGTCCTCGATCGGTCCGAGCCCGAGCACCTCGTCGAGCATCTCCTTGTGGAGGTTCTGCCGATCCATGTCATCCGGGATCGTGTCCCCCATGGCATCCATGATGCTCCAGATGGCACGGCTGGTCGTGCTCCGGAGCTCCGCATCCTCGATGCTCTTGAGATCCATCCTCCGGAGGTCCAGGAAGGCGATCAGTCTCCGGTGGATCTCCTGCTTGATCGGAACCAGGCTCTCGTCGTAGCGGTTTTCGGCCGTCTCGAGAATGTCCCAGTAGAGCTCCTGGGAGGACGTCTCCTGGCTGGCCGCATCCGGGAGGATACGCAGGTTGTAGCTGCCGAGGGAAACCGTGTCCCCCTCCTCCAGGGCCCGGCTCCCCTGGATGCGAACCCCGTTGACGAACGTGCCGGTTCGGCTCTCCAGGTCGACGACCTCGGCGCTCCCGTTCTCGAGCCGCAGCTTGAGGTGGCGCCCGGACAGGGACGGCTGGTACAGGACGACGTCATTCGTGGAAGAGGTCCCGATGAAGATCTCGGACTTCCTGACATCGTACTCGGATGTCGAACCGTCCTCACGGTTGCTGACGTGGAGGCGCATTCTCGATGACCATCCCTCTCGCGGGGTTCACCTAGATTGGTTCAATCAAACACGTCGAGCTTCATCTTCTCCCCGACCGCATCGTATCTCCGCTCGATGTCTCGCAGGATCTCCCGGTTCGTTTCCGACTCGGGGCTCATCAGGCTCGCGGTGAGAAAGATCACCAGCTCGCTATCCTGGTTGGTGAAGTCCCTGGACTTGAACAGCTCTCCCAGGATGGGGAAGTTCCCGATAATGGGCACCTTGTTCACGGCCTTGGACTCCTGCTGGTCCACGAGGCCGGAGAGGACGAGAACCTTGTCCTTGTCCAGGGTGACGTAGGTCTTCACGCTTCGGGTCTTCAGGCCCGGGTAGCTGTTCACCTGGACCGAGAAATCGAGTGCGGAGTTCTCCGCCTCCACGGTGGCGGAAATACGTCCGTCCCTGTGCACGAGGGGGGCGACCTTGAGGATGATCCCGTACTTCTTGTACTCCACGACCGCGCGGTCCGCCAGGATCAGAACGATCGGGATCTCGCCGCCGGCGACGAATTCCGCCTCTTCACCGCTCTTGCAGACGAGTCTCGGGTGTGCGAGCACGCGGGCGAGGGAGTTGGACTGGAGAAGATTCAGGTTGGCGCCGAAATCCCTGCCCGCCTCGAGGTTGATCGAGCCGGAGTCGGCGCCCGATTTCACGAGATCGAGGGTGTACTGGATGGTCGTGACCTCGAACCTCATCGTGTCATCCCAATCCACGCCGACCTTCTCCAACAGCTCCCTGCCGAGCTCGACGAAGTGGATATCGATCAGGACGAGATCCTCGGCCACCCCGCCCACCCGGATCAGGTTCACGCACGTGTCGAAGTAGGCGGCAGAGAGCGTATTGATCGTTTCCAGATCCCCCTGCTTGAGCACGGTCCCTTCGAGGAAGATCTTGCTGCCGATCCCCTCTGCCCGAACATCCGCAAACCCGTTCTTGAGCAGGCTCCGGTTGATCTCCGAGGCGATCAATCGCGTCACAGAGGAACTCATCCTGGCCAGCAGGGTCACCTCGCTCGGGTAGATACCGGCCACGGTCTTGATCCGCTCGAAATCCCGCCGGGTGTAGACCTCCCCGTCGATCACGATCCGCTCGCCGACAATGCGGACCTCGACCCCCTCGATATCGCCCAGGATGCCCCGCACCTCGTTCCGGATCAGGCGGACGTCCTTCAGGATCACCTGAACGACCGTGGACGTCTGTTTTCCATACATGTCCCAGGTCAGGACGTCGGTCGTGCCCCTGCCGATCGCCGTGATCAGGATCTGCCGGCCTTCTGAGATGAGCTTTACGTCCACCACCTTCGGGTCACCGATGGCCACCTGCTCCAGAGGGGCCGGAACATCCAGGACGGTCTGCTGTCCCAGGGTGAGCCGAACCGTTCCCCCGAGGGTCGCGGAAAGGCAGTGGGTCGAAAAAAAAGGAGAGAAGACTCCGAGAACAAACAAGATGGTCGGTAGGCCTGTCCGCTTCCTGAGGATCATAATAGACACTTGCCCATATCTACCTGTTGAACGTCTCCGTTTCCAGCCCTATTCCACTCTTTCATGCCTCGTTTCGACGCCCCGAATCACGAGGATGCGGCTGTCCCGGGCGGTCTGGATCTCTTCCCGCACCCTGGGCTGAAGGATGTCCGCAAAGGTGATCTTGGGGAGATTCTCAAAGGTCTCGATATCCTCCGGGTTGCGCAACACGTTGTAGAGCTTCCCGACCCTTTGTGCGTGGATCAGGAGCGCCGCCTCTTCCGGGGTGACCAGGATGGTGAGCATACCGGAGGCGCTCCGGTCCTTGCGCATCCCGGACCGCGCCGACGTCATCTGCCCGATGGCGAGGACCACCACGTTCTGAAGCAGGGTAATCGTCGTTTCCGGCTCGTTCCTCGAATCCGCGGTCCTCTTGAACGTACCGAGGATGTCGATATGGTCCCCGGGCTGAATCAGGCCCGCGATCGTGGACGTCTCGTCCACCCGGACCGTCATCGCCCGTTCGCCCTCCTTGATCATCGTTGAGAAGCCGCGGTAGCGTTCCCCTCCCTTGAAGTCCATCCAGAGGATCGGGTCCCCGGCCCGGACCGGGTAGACCAACTCACGGCCGATGGTCAGGTCGACCTCCTCCGGGTAGATGGCGTTCGCGTGGACGAACTTCCTCGGCACGGGACGGGCGGCCACCCACTCGACCTCCAGGGGCTCGTTGGCCGGAATGTTCCTCCGGGCCACCACGATCCGAACCGGCTCGAGGCCCTTCTTCATCGCCTTTTTCTCGCCCGTGATGTAGCTTCGAACCATCAGAACCGCCGCGGTCCCCAGGGCGATCGAGAGGATCAGCGGGAGGGTGGGACGGATGTCTATCTTGCGCATGGATCCAACTTTCCGCTTTCATTGAGCATTGTGGGGATTGCTATAACAGCATCTCTACCCTGTTTTCATGTTAGTATACATATCGACAGAAAGTCAAAAAAGCTTACAGAAGCACCGAAAAATAAACATCTTTTTGGGGTCCGAACCAGAAGGGGCGACCCCGCCTCAGGGCAGGAATATGAGCCAGAGAACGGCCAAGAGCGCAGCCATATAGCCGGGCGTGAGCTGGACGCCCACGATCACCCCCAAGGCCTCCATCGCAAGCCGGAGATCTTGGCCGTGTTGCCCCGAAAAGGAATCGGCCAGCATCACGAAGTTGCCGGTCGCGTCATAGCTCGCGGCCAGCCTGCTCGGTGACGGCGCGCCCTGAAGGTCCCGGGTCTCCTCCACGGGGTGCTCCCTTCCGTACGGGAAGAAGGGCAGGTCATAGGTGAACGTGGAGCGGGCGCCCCGTATCGGGACCAGGTCGTCCGTCACGTTCACGTAGTCCCACAGCCAGATCAGAAAAGGGTCATCCAGGGCCAGTGGCGTATAGAGAAAATCCACGTCCCCCAGCTCCTGGTAGGTCACGTCCGGGTCGTCCGCCTCGGAGCCCAGCCCCTCGGGCAGGCCGCTGTCATCCAGGGCGTCGTCGAAGAAGAGCCTCTCGATCTCCTGTCCCGCGGTATGGGTCGGATAGGCATCCCCGAAAGGGGCCTCCCGGAAATGGCTGAGCGCAATGTAGCGCGCCGAGATTTCACTCTTGCCCGAGATCACGAAGAGCTTCCCCATGTCCGCCGCGGCAAGGAGCAGCAGGAGCAGGACCGGCATGACCACGAGCATCTCCACCAGGGCCTGACCCTCGTTGGGTCGGAATCTCTTTTCTCGAAACACGGCCATCCTCCGGGCCTAATAAAGGAAGAAATGCATGCCGTTCAGCATGAGCACGTTATCGTACAGAAACTGGTAGTCCGCGGCGAAGCCTTCGTCCGCCACCTGATTCGCGATGTCCTCGTAAGCGACCCACCCACCCAGAGGGGATTCCGCTCCGCCCGGATACGGCTCCAGGGGAAAGAGCCTCGCCTCCCAGTCCATCTCAAAGGGGATGTAGGGGAGGAGGTGACCCGTGGCGAGGCCTGCCATGTCCGTGTTGTAGAACCAGCTCGCCGCCTCGCTGTAAGCGTGGGCTGAGGCAAAGGCGTAGTGCCGGTGGTTCGGGCAGGCGAAGTGCGTGTCGCCCTCCGCCCAGGCGCAGTCCGCGGCATCTTCTCCCTTGCCCAGGGCGGGCGGCGGCTCCTGAGCCTTGTAGGTCGCCACGGTGATGGCGAGCAGAGAATCCACGTTCTGCGGGGTCCAGTCCGTCGCTCGCGACCGGATCGCAATGGGAAACATGGCCTCGATCCCGGGCACGATCATGCTGTTGTGGTAACATGTCCCGGTCGGCGGGCTGTACCAGTCGTAGATCACAGGCAGAAAGGAATCCCATTGGTCATCCGTCAGGCCGACCCCCTCGTCGGTCGCATGCCACCAGTAGTTTGCATACTTGGCGAGCATAACCGTAATCTCACACACCCCGACCCGCTCGAGCACGTAGTCGTCGGCATCCTCCGATACATCGGGTACGTAGGTCCGGAGAAGTTCGGGGCCCTGCGAAGAGTAATGAATGTACACCCCCACGTCGTCCCCGGCGGTGTTGGGCTTGAACGAGTAGTTCATGCGCACCAGCTCCGGCAGGTCCGAGTCGACCAGGTCCAGGTCGAGGGCATGCAAGGGGAGGTCCTGGAATAGGCCGGTCGTGAGGGCCCCCAGGAAGAAAGCAGCTGCCGCCTCGCAAGCGACAAACGTCAAGGCAAGACAGGCGATGCAGGGCAACGGGTCAACTGAGAACTCTCCGCAGACGAAGAATTCACAGACCAGGCCGGCCCCAATGCACCCCTGCCCGAGACCCAGGGCCACGGCCCAAAGCTCAAGCATGTTCCGGTTCGAGGCCGCCACCAGGTTCAGGGCCCGCGCCTGCCAGACCGCTGCGGAAAGGGCCGTTGCATCCGC
>JAUWSZ010000397.1 GCA_030609865.1 bacterium
AAGATGGAGGGGGAGAAGGCGATGATCCCCGCAGACTTCCTGATCGGCCCGGACCTGATCGCCGAGACGGTCTACTACGGGAACGACATAGGAGACCACATGCCGATCCGGGACATCGAGGCGTGGCTCGAATCCGCTTCCGGTGGCTAGGCGCGGCTAGCCTTCCCTGCCCGGCGACATCCCTTTTGCCTTGAGCTGGCCGATCGCCTCGGGGATCTTCTGGAGACCCTCCAAGCCCATTCCACGCAGCACATGCGGGGCCTTCGTGAACTGGATGTCCCTGTATTCGATGATCTGAATCCTGTTGCCCCAGGGGTCGAGGAAGTCTCGGTTGACTCTTCCTGGCCTCTATGTCCCGTCGTCTATGTTGTTTCTTCCGTGATTTTGGTAAACCCGGTGGTAAGGGCATGCGTGTTTCCTGGCTTTCCTGTAGGGTACGGTCTATTCTTTGGATGACAAGCCCAAACGCAACGTTTCACGCGATCCTTTCCTGAGTGATGACGAACGAGAACTCCAACCATGGAGACGATAGGCATGCCTTCAGATACGGAATCCTGGAAGACGAAACCAACGGACCGGTTCGTTCTGAAATGGGTCAAGTGCCACCTCTCCGCCCGTGTCACTCCGAGACTGCTGAAGCTGGAATGGCTTCGGCCCTGGATGATTACGGCGTCTTCAGCGGTCCTGGGCGTCCTGGCAGGCGTTCTGTTCGGCCTCGGGTGGGGATTTGCAGCCGGCGTGACGGCCGTCATCTCACAAGTGCTCGATGGTGTGGATGGACAATTCGCGCGGCTGACGGGAAGGCAGAGCCCGACCGGGGCCCTTCTCGATTCTGCCCTGGACCGTTACGCGGACGGATCCCTGATGATCGGTATGACCGTCTACCTGATCCGGCTACCGGCTCCCCTGCCGGCCTGGCAGGTTCTGTGCATCGCCTCCCTGGCGATCATGGGCAGCAACCTCGTCAGCTACTCGGCCGCCAGGGCGGAAGTCCTGCAGCTTCCCATCCCTTCGAAGCACACCCTGGCGAGCAAGGGCACCCGGACCATGACCATGGCGCTCTGCGGCATCCTGACACCCTTCTGGCCGGCCCTGCCCCTGGCCGCCCTGTGCTACCTTGCGGTCCATACGAATCTCGTGGTGGCGAACAGGCTGACCCACGCCCTCAAGCATCACTGAAGGGGGGAGACCAATGATTGAAACAGGGGTCATTCACGGCCGTTTTCAGGTGTTGCACAACGATCACCTCCGCTATCTGCTGGCCGGGAAATCCAGATGTCGTCATCTGGTGGTGGGCATTACGAACCCGGATCCATCGTTGACGGCTGCGGATGAGGCGGATCCGGAACGGCATGAGCCCCACGCAAATCCACTGACCTATTTCGAACGCTATGTCATGATCAGGGAGGTTCTGTCAGAAGCGGGCCTGTCCGAGCAGGGATTCTCTATCGTCCCGTTTCCTGTCAACCGGCCCGATCTCTACGGGTTCTACGTCCCCCTGGATGCAACCTTCTTCTTGACCATCTACGATGACTGGGGGCGAAGGAAGAGGGAGATGTTCGAGTCGGTGGGGCTCGAGATCGAGGTTCTCTGGGAGAAACCACCGGAGGAGAAGGGGCTGCTGGCCGGCGATATACGGGAACGAATGGCCCGGGGCGAGGCGTGGGAGACGATGGTGCCCCCTGCGGTAGCGGAGAGGATGCACGCATGGGACGTACCCGCCCGGCTTCGCAAGCTCCACGATCCTTGAGGAAGGCTTAAATCCCCTACACGGAGCGGAAAGCACGGGAAGGAATGATCGACCAACCCTCCCATCCACCGAGCGAGGACACAGTTGCCCATGGTCGAATTGAACGTAATGAGCCTGAACCTCCGGAAGGAAACCGAAGAAGACGGCAAGAACAACTGGCCCGATCGAATCGGCCTGGTGGTGCGACTGATCAACGAGACCAGGCCGCACCTGTTCGGCACGCAGGAAGGAAGGAGGCCGCAAGTCTACGGGCTTCTCGATGCCTTGGAGGGCTACGGGATCGCCGACCACCACAGGGATTGGGACCCGGCACGATTCTATCCCTGTATCTTCTACCGTCGAGACTCTCTGGAGATCCTCGAGAGCGGGGACCGGTGGCTCTCCGAGACGCCCGAGGTTCACGCGAGTAAGAGCTGGGGGAGTGCCTATCCCCGGCTGGCCACCTGGGCTCGATGCAGATCCAGGGGTTCCCGAACAGAGTTCTTCTTCGCCTGCACGCACATGGACCACGTCAGCGCCGAGGCGAGGAGCGGACAGGCCAGGGTGCTAAGGGATCTCGTGGAGGAGGAGAACGGGGACTCCTTGCCCGTGATCCTCGTGGGCGACTTCAACGACGTGCCCGGGTCCGCCCCGTATCAGGCCATGACCTCATCCCTCAAGGACGTCTGGCTCGACACCCATTCCCATGATACGGGGGAAGGCACCTGGCACGGCTTCTCCGGAAAGGCCCAGAAAGGCCGTTTGGATTGGATTCTCGCAAGCCCGGAAGTGCAGGTCCTCGATGCCACGATCCTGCGAACCTCCTACCAGGGCCGATACCCCTCCGACCATTTCCCCGTGAACGCCGTCGTGGAAGTGGTGAGGAGGCCCTGAGGAGGTTGACCCTCGCCTAAGAAACAGGTTAAGGGTCTGGACGGGATTATTTGTAAGCAGTTGATTCTAGCAATGAGAAACGGCCAGGAGGGCTTCCCATGAATGCACGGAAAACCAAGATCGTCTGCACCATCGGCCCGGCCAGCGCTTCCAAAAACATGCTGAGGAAGCTCATCCTCGCCGGGATGAACGTGGCACGCCTGAACTTCTCACACGGCACATACGAAGACCCTAAGAAGGTGGTCCTCGCCATCCGCTCCCTGTCGGAGAGACTTCGGCGACCCGTGGCTATCCTCCAGGACCTGCAAGGCCCCAAGATTCGGACGGGGAAATTCGAAGGAGGGTCCGTGGTCCTGGGGGCCCGGGAAGAGTGGATCGTTACACCGAGGAGGATGGTCGGAAGCCAAGGAATCATCCCAGTGAGCTACCGGCGGATCGCGGAAGAATTGACGAAGGGCCAAAGGATCCTGCTCGCGGATGGCGACATGGAGCTCGAGGTGGTATCCAGGAAAGGATCGGATTTGCTCTGCCGCGTCATCACAGGGGGAACCCTGGGGGAGAGGAAGGGCGTCAATCTTCCGGGCGTGAAAACCGTCTTGCCGAGCCTCACGAAGAAGGACAAGAAAGACCTCGACTTCGGAATCGGGATGGGGGTCGACTACATGGCCCTTTCCTTCGTCCGGAGCGGGAAGGATGTGCGTGCCCTGAAGAGGCTCTTGAAGGCAAGGGACGCGAACATACCGGTCATCTCGAAGATCGAGAAGCCGCAGGCCCTCGAAGATCTCGAGGCAATCCTGGAAGCATCCGACGGCGTGATGGTGGCCCGCGGGGATCTCGGAGTCGAGCTTTCCCCGGAGAAAGTGCCCATGGCGCAGAAGCGGATCATCCGTATGGCGAACGAACGGAACAAATGGGTCATCACCGCCACGCAGATGCTCGAGTCGATGACCGAGCACGCACGGCCGACCCGGGCCGAGACCTCGGACGTGGCCAATGCCATCATCGACGGAACCGATGCCGTCATGCTCTCCGGGGAGACCTCCGTGGGCCGGTATCCGGTCGGCTCTGTCAGGATGATGGACCGGATCGCCCGGGAAACCGAGAAGGCGTTCCCCTCCGGCGTCCACACCGCCCCCTCGCGCCACCGGCCGGCCGCGGGGATCCCGGATGCGATCAGCCTCGCGGCGTGCACGGCCGCGGACAGCCTGGGGCTCACGGCCATCTGTGCCTTCACCAAGTCCGGCTTCACCGCAGGCCTGGTGTCCAAGCACAGGCCCACGGTTCCGATCATCGCCTTTACGCACGATCCGGCCGTACAGAGGCGGCTTTGCCTGTACTGGGGGGTCAGCGCAAGAATCCTTCCCCTCGAGAAACACGCTGAGACCATGATACAAGCCATGGAAGAACAGCTCCTTCGGGACCGGGTCGTCAGGAAGGGAAACAAAGTCGCTGTAGTGGCCGGAATTCCCCTGATGATCGGTGGGATCGCCAACCTGCTGAAGCTGCACACGATCGGCGAACAAGGCTGAAGAAAACCGGAGCAC
>JAUWSZ010000309.1 GCA_030609865.1 bacterium
CCTCGCCCCTGGAAATTCCCTCCCCTGAGGGGCGGTTTGAAACCTACCGAGAAGCAGAAGACTATCTGAACACCTTCACAGACTACGAGCGGATGGAAAGGGGGGTCGATTACCCCGAGGATCTGTTCGATCTCCGTCGCATCGAGAGGCTTCTGGACTGCGTAGGGAACCCGCATGCAGGCCTGAAAGGGATCCACGTAGCCGGAACGAAGGGAAAGGGATCGACCGCCCTCTTTGCGGAGGCGATC
The DNA here is from genome assembly GCA_030609865.1 of bacterium. The sequence continues at coordinate 249 of JAUWSZ010000309.1, forward strand.
CTGCGGGCCCACGGCCTGACCACGGGCCTGTTCACCTCTCCCCATCTCCTTATCAAAGAAGAAAGGATTCAGGTGTCAGGGGAGGCCCTGAAGCCGGAGGAGTTCCTGGGTTGGATGAACCACCTTCGGCCCGCGTTGGTGAGCCTGCAGGACTCGCCCATGCCCCCAACCTTTTTCGACATTATGACGACCGTTGGCCTCTTGCACTTCCGTTCCCGGGGCGTGGAGGCGGCGATTCTGGAAGTGGGGCTAGGGGGCAGGTTGGATTCGACGAATGTCTTCCTGCCCGATGTCTGCATCCTGACGAGACTGGGCTTGGATCACACCGAGAAGTTGGGGAACACGCTGGACCTGATTGCGGCCGAGAAGGCGGGAATCATCAAGCCGTCCCGCCCCGTGATTGCCCATGTGCAGGAGCCGGAGGCGCGTGGCGTCATTGAGAAGAGATGCCTCGAGACAGGTTCCCCGATTTCCTGGATGGGCGAAGACGTCCGGATCGAGCCAGAGGAGGGCACCGATCCGCTCGGCTTCTCGGTACGCACGCCCGAAAGGCGATACCCGGGCCTCACGCTGTCGGTTCTGGGCCGGCACCAGCAGATGAATGCGGCGGTGGCGATTGCCGCGGTAGAGGTCTTCATGCGGCAGAGGAAGGGAGTCTCCCTTGACCCTGATCTCGTGCGGGAGGCTTTGGCCCGGACACGCCTGCCCGGAAGGATCGAGGTGCTTTCAGACGCCCCGTTGTTGGTCGTCGATGGGGCCCACAATTCCGTTGCGGTGGAGGTGCTCCTCGCGACGGTCGAGCAAGGGCTTCGTTACGAGGACCTTCACGTTCTGTTCGCCTGTTCCAAGGACAAAGACGTGAGGGCGATGCTTGCCCTGATTGCGCCTGCGGCCAAGCGCTGGACCTTTACGAGATTTGATTTCCCGCGAATCGAGGAACCGGAGAGGCTCCAGGAGATCCTGGAGGAGGTGGCTCCGGGAGCCGAAAGCCGGGTGACCCGCAGCGTGGTGGATGCCCTGGACGACGCACGCCGCCGGAGCGGTTCGAGGGACTGTATCCTTTGCACTGGGTCATTTTACCTGGTAGGCGAAATCTTCAAACAGATCCCCGGCATCTAATGCGCTAGAAAGGAGGTTGGAGGACGATGGGTGAGCAGACAACCTACCATGAGATCATCGCTTTTGCGATCGACAAGGAACAGGAAGCGGTTGAAATGTACAGTGATCTGGCCGACCGCGCACAAAGTCAGTCGGGCAAGATCCTCTTCAAGGAACTGGCCGACATGGAAAGAGGCCACAAGACCAAGCTCGAGAAGCTGGATATACGGTATTTTTCCTCTCAGGACCTGAAGCAGCCGGAAGACCTGAAGATCGCCGACTACCTGGTCGATGTAGAATTGACGCCGGATGCAACCTACCAGGACATCGTCCTGTTCGCGGCGAAGCGGGAAAAGGCGGCCTTCGACCTTTATACCGATCTGGCCCGCATTTACACCACGATCCCCGTCATCAAGAAGATCTTTGATGTGCTTGCCCAGGAAGAGGCGTACCACAAGCTCAAGCTCGAGCGGGAATACGATGAGGTCGTCTACAAGGAGGACTGAGCCATCCCTGATGCAACCTCTTCGGAAAGGCGGGTCCTGGGCCTCTTCGGAAGCCCCCGGAAGGGAGGAAACACGGACATCCTCCTGGAAGAGTTCCTGCGCGGCTGTGAGGAGAAGGGCGCAACCTGCGAGCGCATCCAGATCTGTCTACTCCGGGTAGGCGGCTGCAGAGGGTGTGGGGGTTGTGAGAAGACGGGGCGGTGCGTGGTGGAAGACGACATGCAGGCCGTTTATGAGGCCCTGGAGAAGAGCGATCGCATCGTCATGGCTGCTCCCATCTACTTCTACAATGTACCGGCCCAGGCCAAGGCGGTCATCGACCGGACGCAGGCCCTCTGGACGCGCAAGTACATTCGTCAGGAGGCAGGACAGGGTCCCGCCGCGAGGCCGGACCGAAGAGGCTTCTTCCTCGGCGTTGGAGCGACCCGGGGGAAGCGCTTGTTCGACGGGACCATACAAACGATGCGCTACTTCTGCGACGCCATCGATGTGGAGTATGCCGGAACCCTCGTGTACGGGGAGGTGGATGAAAAGGGGGCCATCCGAAACCATCCCTTCGCCATGAAGGAATGCTTCGAGGCGGGTTTGAAGTTTGTCTCGACATGACATATTCGGAAACGGCGATTTGGAGTTCAACCTGAAAGGATAGAGAGGGCAACACGTCATGAATCGGCATGTCATCTTGGGAGGGGGCGTCGCAGGGAGGAGAGCGGCAGAGGTCATCCGAAAACGCGCCCCAGAGGCCGAGATCGTCATCGTGGACGAGCAGGAAGAGGCGTTCTACTACCGGCCCATGCTGGGGGAGCTTCTGGCAGGAAAGCTCGGTCCGGAGCAGATCATCGACCGGGACAAGGAAAGGCTCTCCCAACTCGGTGTAAAGGTTCTTGCCGGGACCCAGGTGGCCTCGCTCGACCCAAAGGCTCAGGAGGTTGTCCTGGGCAGTGGGGAGCGTCTCTCCTTCGACAGGGCGCTGATCGCATCGGGCATGCGAACAGAGAGGATCGCCGGAGACGACGGGAAGGGCCGGGGGATCGTCTATCTGGATACACTGCCCGATGCGCTTCACATGGCCTCTCTTCTCGGTTCCGCCCGGAAGGCGGCGATCTACGGGGCGAGCCTTCAGGCCATCAATGCCGTCCGGGGGCTTCGGGCCCGTGGTATAGACTGTTTCCTGGTGCTTCCCGAGGAGAGATTCTGGCAGGGCATACTCGACCCGATCGCCTCCGAGATCCTGGAAGACCGACTGAAGCAGGAAGGCGTGACCCTGATCAAGCAGACGGAGATAAAGGATCTGGTCTGGGAGGACAAGGAGCTCAAGGGCGTGATTCCCTCGAAGGGAGAGAAGCTGCCCGTCGACCTTCTCGTTGTGGCCACCCCGCAGGCCCCCCGGCCCGACTATCTGGAAGGCAGCGATCTGGTTGGGGAGAACGGCGTGGGGGTAGATCAGAACCTTCGCACGAAACACGAGAACATCTTCGCCGCAGGCGATGTCGCCGCCCTGCCGGCAGTGCACACGGGCGAGGTGCTCCCGCAGCCGGGATGGCTCAATGCGTGGAGACAGGGGAACATGGCCGGCCTGAACATGGTGGGGCAGGAAGCCGTATACAGCGGGTTCCCTTCCCTGCGGACCAAGGCCCTGGACCTGGACGTAGTCTGCCTTGGGCTCAGTGACGCACAGGGGGAGGATGTCAAGGAAGAGTCCGGGAACTATCCCTACGATGAGTTGCCGTACATCTACAAGAAGATCGTGTACAAGGACCGGAAGGTGGTCGGTGCGGTGTTCATGGGCGATGCCAGCGAGGCCGGGGCCGTCGAGGGCTGGATCCGGAAAGGGCTGAAGGCGGACGAATGCGACAAAAAGGTGCTCGAGCAGATGTTCCTGCCCCGACTCCAGCCGTTGAGTGCCCTGGGCGCCCTGTGCCCGATCTGCAAATTCCAGATGCAGCTCGGGGAACAGGTTGAAGATGGTTCCGTTGAGACCTGCCCCGCCTGTGGTGCGTGTTTCCGCCTGGATCGCATGCCGAACGGGGCGTTCCGGGCGGTCCTGGCCGGCTAGCCACGGAAATGCTCCCATTGAAAACGAACGAGTCGACCCACAACCTTATTCTTCTCGTCCTCGTCCTCGTCGTCGTCCTCGATCTTTTGCCGGGCGCTTTCTTCTCGCACCAGAAGCGTTGAACCGCTTTCTCCTGATCGATTCGATGCCCTCAATGCCGATTCTTCGGTTCGAGGACGAGGACGAAGGACGAGGACGATGCTATAATCTGACAGATAAAAGCCGAGGATGGCCGTTGCTCAGCTTCTTCTAGGCAAAAAACAGCGGGGCAAACCCCCGACACGGCAACTGGTTCGTGTAGTCCCCGAAGTAGACCCGCCCGCCGGGGAACACGTAGTGGCTGTTCAGGACGAAGATCCGCAGGTCGCTGTGCCACGTCTCCCGCTCCCCCCCGCCCCGCGGCACCTCTATCTCCGGGGTGGGCACATACTCCATGGCCGCGTACTCTGTCGGGTCGATTCTCAGCAATGCCTCTTCGAGGTCCTTTTTCGTCGGCGTGTCGACGGGGCCGAAGAAGATCCCCTTCGAGCCGTGCGAGGACAGGGGCTTCAATACGATGTTCGAGGGGCTTCCGAAGAACTCGAGCAGACGGCTCGCGTCGACCGGGGGGGTTCCCTCGCGGCAGAAGGCGGTAAGGGGTTGCGTGCGCGGGACCAGGGCGGTCATCTGCTCGACCTCCGAGGACGATAACCCCATCTTCCCCAGGGTCGAGGGATCGGAGAGCAGTGTGAGGGAGACTTTGTCCCCCAGGTACCACAGATACGGGTGATAGGCGAAGATCTCCGGAGATTCCCACAAGAGGCGGGTGTAAGGCTCGATCTCTTCGTGATGGGCTCCCCAGTCGAGCAGTGTGAGCCGGTTGAGAATACGGTCGACCGGTACGTCCTTTACCAGGATTCTGCCGCCCTGC
>JAUWSZ010000362.1 GCA_030609865.1 bacterium
ATGACATCCAGCAGGTGATCCAGGACTTCGCCGACTTCGCCGTTCGGTGCAAGAAGGGGGGCCTGGACGGCGTTGAACTACACTGCGCCCACGGATACCTGCCCCAGCAGTTCCTCTCCCCCTACTCGAACATCCGCAAGGACAAGTACGGCGGGAGCCTGGAGAACCGGATGCGGTTCAGCATGGAACTCATCGACGCCATGCGCGAGGCGGTGGGGGAAGATTTTGTCCTGGGCCTGCGTATCATCGGCGACGAGATGGTCCGTGTGGGGCTCACCCTGGACGATATGAAGGAGATCGCACCGATCTGGGCGGAGACCGGAAAGGTCGACTACCTCAACATCTCCGGCGGCACGTACCGGTCCGTTGCGCCTTTCGTGGGGCCCATGATGCTCCCGCCCCGGCCCTTCGTCTTCCTGGCAGCCGAGATCAAGCAGGTCGTGGACATCCCCGTGATCGCCGCCGTCCGGATCAACGAGCCCTCCATGGCCAACGACATCATCAAGAACAATGAGGCGGACATGGTGGTCATGACGCGGGCATCGATTTGTGACCCGGACATGCCGAACAAGGCAAAGGAGGGCCGCGTGGATGATATCCGGCTCTGCATTGCCTGCAACGAGGGGTGTTGGGAGCGCGCCGAGAAGCATTCGGCCATCACCTGCATGCAGAACCCGGAGACGGGCCGGGAGGGCGAGTTCAAGCTCGAACCCACATCGAGCCCGAAGAAGGTCGTGGTCATCGGCGGTGGCCCGGCCGGCATGAAGGCGGCGGCAGCGGCCAAGGAGAGGGGTCACGACGTCACGCTCTTCGAAAAATCCTCCCAGCTCGGAGGGGCGATCCTGATCGCGGCCAAGGTGCCGGCCCGTGAAGAGTGGAACCAGTGCGTCCGATTCCTGGAGCACGACCTCGAGCGGGTGGGCGTCACGGTCCTGATGAATACGGAAGCGACAGCAGAGGCGGCGCTCGAGGAGAACCCGGATGCGGTGATCGTGGCAACAGGCTCCACCACCATCGAAAGCACGGACCCGGATGTGGTCGGGCCGGATGCAGCCATCGAGGTCGAGCAGGGGATGCAGGTGGTCACGGCCGAAGATGTGATCGAGGGCAAGGCAGAGACGGGCCAGAAGGTGGTGATCGCGGATTTCCAGAACTACGTGAAGGGGCTGATCACGGCAGAGGTCCTCGCGGACCAGGGCAAAGAGGTGACCGTCGTCATGCCGTTAGGCTTTCGGGTGTTAGGAGCCACTCCGTATGACGTGGACAATCCCACGCACGCGATCCAGGTGATGAACCTGACCGCAAAAGGCGTGAAGCGAATCAGCGACTTCGAGGTGAAGCAGGCCGCCCCCGGCAGGGTGACCATGCGGAACGTCCTCACCGAAGAGGACCAGGACCTCGAGGCCGACACCCTGGTGACGAGCTACTGGCGCTCTGCGGACACCCGCTTGTACGACGAACTCAAGGGCAAGGTGAAGGAGATCCACAAGGTCGGCGACTGCCTCGCCCCACGGCGCGTGATCAACGCGATCTATGAGGGCTACAAAGTCGCCATGGAACTCTAGGTGAATTTGAAGAGATTAGACATCGTGAACAAGAAGAGGCACTCTGGGGGAAGAGCCTTACAGTATTCTGAGGGACCTTAGCATTGGAGGTGCTTTCATCGCTCTGGCGACATTCTCCATTGCCTCCTGATCGGCGCCGCTGATCCGGCCCCGGGCATGCTTTACTTAGCCCACAACAGGGCCAGCTCAATTTCCACTTCCTGGAATGGTTCAGCCCGAACCTTGTCGTCTTCGACGTGAGAGGACGCGAGCATCCACCCGCCATCTACAAGCCTGAATACTTCCAGGGTCTTGGCTGTTGGGTCGATGAGCCAAACGTGTGGGACTTTGAATTCTGCATAGATGGGCATCTTGCGGGTCCTGTCGTTGCGAACCGTGCTGGGAGAGAGAATCTCACAGATCCAATCCGGAGCGATCGAAAACCAATTTTCTTCGGGTAACTTCGGAAGTCTTTCCTTCTTCCAGCCGGCCAGGTCGGGAACCATTACATGTTCGCCAAGATGAATTTCCGGCTCATCAAGAATCCACCAACCACCGGGGCCTCCTTTGCCTAATTGGAAGGGACCGCATATTTCTGAGCCGAGCGCAGAAGCAGCGATCGTATGTCTTGGCCCAGGTCTAGGTGTAGCAACCAGCTCTCCGGAGATTATTTCTCCAACCATGTTGTCAGGAAGAGCACAGAGATCTTCATAGGTGGCTTTCTTTTTGGCTGTAGAGGGCATTTTGTTCTGATTCTCCTTGAAATGACTCCTGTTTGTCCATTCTAGCACGAAACCACCAAGGGCCCACAACGGCCGATTTGAGCCCATTCAAGGCCCATAGTGGGCAAATCAAGAATGCAGATTCATCCTAATGCCTCTGATTTGAGTCGTCAATGTCTTAATATTTTCGACCTGACACCACCCGAAAAGCTCCAGTTGGTAGAGGACCTCTGGGATGACTTGGCGGCCACCCCCTCGGATGTTCCCGTTACGGATTGGCAAAAAGAGGAACTGGACCGCCGCAAGGCCAATCTGATGAGCAAACCGGCTTCAGGGCTTTGTTGGGATGAGGTCAAGCGCAGGGTCCGCAGCCGCCATGGCCGCTGAACTCGTCCTTGCGCCGGAAGCCGAGCAAGACATCGCCGACAACGGGCAAAGAAGACCGAGTAGGGCAGACGACGTCGGTCTTCGGCATAGGCCGAACATCCGCCACGCAGGTTGTCTTCTCCGGGGCGCCCCTTTATCTATCTCCCTTTGAACTGTTGACGTTTCCTGTTTTCAACTGAATGACCAAAGATATCGACCTAACGTGCAAGAGTGCGAGGCAAAGATATGTCTCAGATACCTAGAACCCTTTTCGATTTGGCATAGGGCACATCGTGTTTTCAGACCCATATTGCCGGGGAAACAGGGAACCAATCTGCAAAACATTGAAAAGGGAGTCTGGATGTGAAAGAATTCATAGTAAGCGGGAGAACCCTAGATCAATGGAATCAATGAGAATCGAGGTGTTCTGATGAACAGCCAATACACGGCCGTGATAAAGCAAGAGGGCGACTGGTGGATTGGGTGGATCGAGGAGGTTCCGGGTGTTAACTGCCAAGAACGCTCCCGTGAAGAACTCATGGAGAGCCTTAGAGTGACTCTCAAGGAGGCTCTGGAATTCAACCGACAAGATGCGTTGTCCGCTGCAGGTAAGGATTTCCAAGAAGAGACGATCGCCATATGAAGCGAAGTGCGTTGCTGAAGCATCTTCGTTCACACGGTTGCAGGCTGCTTCGGGAGGGCGGTCGTCACTCCTGGTGGTGCAATCCGGAATTGAACAAAAGGTCTGCCGTTCCCAGGCATTCAGAGGTCAGAGACATTCTGGCAAACAAGATATGTAAAGACCTTGGGGCCCCGCCTATCAAATAGCTCCTGTCATGTTTCAACACCTTGCTTTCACATACACCTTCACTCAGATGTTCTCACTTCGCCGCGCCTTCTCGGCTCCACGTTTGTATCTGCTGCATGTTTCGCGAAAAGCCAGACCACAAACGAACACAACTCTTATCTATACGACTTTTCCTGGAAGGCCAAATTCTAGCTGTATCGTGTTGAAATATGTCCGAACGTTTTCCACCCAATTTGATTGCGCACCGTGAGGAATCATCGTCACAGGGTCGGGGGATTTGAACAGGACGGGGAGGATGTCTATGATGAGCGAACCAAGGTTCGCGGCATAGACAACCAGAGAGGAGGATAACCATGAGAATCCTGGGAATCGTGTGCAGCCCCCGCAAGGAGGGAAACACTGAGATCATGGTGAAAGAGGCCCTTGCTCAGGCGAGCGAACTCGGGGCACAGACCGACTTGGTCCTGTTTGCAGGCAAGAAGATCCTGCCCTGTGATGCCTGCGACACCTGTCTGGAGACCGGGGTCTGCAAGGTGAAGGACGACATGCAGCCCATCTACGAGCAGATGGACCGGGCGGACGGCATCCTCTTCGGCACGCCGGTGTACCTCCTGAACGTAACTGCACAGGCCAAGATCATTATGGACCGGACCTATGCCTGCCTCTGGACCCTCCGGCTGGCCCGCAAGGTGGTGGCGCCGATCATCACGGCCCGTCGTGTAGGGGTCGGGCAGGTATTGAGCCTGATGAATAGCTACTTCGCCGTTCACGGGATGGTCGTGGCGGGTTTCGCAGCAGGCTACGGCAGAGAAAGAGGCGAGGTAAGGGAGGGCCCCGGTATGACGCCCATATTCACGGCACTCGAGGAGGCCAGGGCAGCGGCCCGGAGCGTTGTCAAACTCGCCGAGCAGCTCAAGAAAGGACAGGGTTGATCCCCGGTAACCCAGGGGTCAGGGA
>JAUWSZ010000466.1 GCA_030609865.1 bacterium
ACGCCTCATCGTTACATGGACCCCCGCCTTCGCGGGGGCATGTTTTGCCTGCCTTGCATCTGGAACTTTTTGAACAGCCTCCAACAGCCTCTTTTTCAACGGGCTGCTACGCACCTCGGTTCGGTTTTCGCCCTTTGCGTGCGCAGACCTCCCGGTAGACGGCGAGCGTCTTTCGGGCCGTATCCTCCCAACGGAACCTCTTTGCCTGCTCGAGCCCCTTCGCCCCCAGCTCTCTCGCGAGGTCGTCACGCGCAAGAAGGGTCCGTATCGCCTCGAGCAGCTGGCCGGGTTGTTGTTCATCGATCAGGAGCCCGGCATCTCCGAGCACCTCGGGTATGGAGGAATTCCTGTAGGCAACGGTAGGCGTCCCGCAGGATATCGCCTCCAGGACGGGAAGGCCAAAGCCCTCGTAGGCAGAGGGGAAGACGAAGCATCGAGCACCGTTATACAGGGAAGGAAGATCCGCTGCATCCACGTAGTCGGTGAAGACCACGCCGGACGCAGGGTCCAACCCGTCCATCTCCTGCTTGAGGGCACGCGAGTAGTCCCCCATCTTGCCTGCGAGCACCAGTTGGACCTCTCGGGCTCCTTCGCTCCGGAGTTCGCGAAAGACCTCGACGAGCTGTCTCACGTTCTTGCGCGGATCGAGCTTCGTGAAGCCTCCCACGTAGAGTATGTACGGCCCACGAATGCCATACCTGCGGATGACCTCGTCCACGGCCGCGGGGTCCTCTGCGGGCCGGAACCGCTCATCGGCTGCCTCGTGGGTGACCGTGATCCTTTCAAGGGGGATCCGAAGCAGACGGTGCACATCTCTTCGAGCATGCTCCGAGGGGGTCAGGATGTGATCCGCCCCGCGCGCAAACCGGTAGAGCATCCGGTGCTTCAATCCGGTCTGCGTGTAATACTCGGCAAAGACCAGCGGGATGACATCGTGAATCGTCACGACGCTCGGGCAGGGAAAACGCCAGGAGACATAGTGGATCGAGAGGGCGTGGTGGATGTCGGGCCGCAGCCGGACCAGATCCCAGGGAGAGAGAATCTGGTCGAGAAACGGCGCAAATCGCTGATCCTGTTCATAGAACCTTCGCACCGGGAAGGGCCTGAAGTTTGACGGGTACGGCAGCTCTCTCCAGGGGCTCCTCCTCGTCTGGAAAAGGAAATACTCGTTCTCCGTATCGATTTTCATCAGGTGGCGAACCAGGTTGTAGCAGTAGACCCCGGTCCCCTGGTAGCGGGAACTCATTTGGCAGGGCCGAATGTCCAACGAGAATCGAGCGCGCCCTGTGACACCCTTCACGGTCTCCATCATTGCGCTGATTTCTCCTTCTCATCCGGGGAGCCAAAAGCCGTTGACAATTGCTCGCCATATCAGCTAATATATCATGTTCTAGACAATCCAGCGCTTCGGGCGCAATCCTTTCCTTTCCAGGCAAGAACGACGACAGGGAGTCTTATCTTGGCCCAACATAAGTCAGCGAAAAAGAGGATTCGCCAGAACGATAAGAAAAGAATCCGAAATCGACACATTCGCACCACGCTGCGATCCGCCATGAAAAGGTTCGAACAGACCCTCGAAAAACAGAATGCCGAGGAACTGAAAGCGCTACTCGACAAGACCATTTCAATCGTTGACACGGCAGCATCCAAGGGCATCATCCACAAGAACAAGGCCGCCCGCCATGTCTCTCGAATAAGCCGGAAGGCCAGTTCTCTCCTGACCGCCTCCCCTAACGCTTGAGCCTCTCCCCGGCGGCAACCAACCGAGCGATCCGTTCGCAAAGCTCCTCCAGATGGATCTGCGGATCGAGCCGACTGGATTTCAGCAAACGATCCGTCTCGCCCAGGGAGAAGAACACCTTGCCCAGGGCACTCCAAGACAATCGTCGTGCTGCAGAGGCGTACATCGCCTTCTTGAAGGGCTGGATCCGAATGGATCTCAGGAACGAATCTGAGACCTGTCCCCTCTCCATCTCGTCCTTGAGTTGCCAGATCTTTCGAATCTCCCAGGCGATTCGAGCGAGAAGCGCCAGAGGGGCAATCCCCTGGCCGACGAACCGGTCGAGGACCTGCAGCGCATCGGCGAGCTCCCCATGCAGCAGGGGATCCGTGAACCGATAGGATTGCTGGAGGGCAATCTCCGGCATTCCAAAGGGCAGCGAATCCGCTATCCGGTTCTGCTCGAGATCCTGGACGTACAAGGCGAGGATGGCGAGCTGCCTCTCCAGACTCCCCAAGCTGGCCTGGCCCGTCTCGACCAGGCCTTCCAGGATCTCCGGGTTCAGGTGAGGCTCGAGGCCCTTTTCTTTCGCCATCTTCCGCACCCACTCCACACATGCGGCACGCTTCAAGCTCTGGAACCCCTGACAGGCCCCGGGGTAACGGTTCTTCAGAAAGGCGAACAACGCACCCTTTGGGAATTCCTCTCCGGCCAGGAAGACCATGTGGGTAAAGGGAGCCGGGTCCTCGGCATACCTCTGGAGCTCTTTCTGGTCCCGCTCTTTCAGCTTGTCCGCATCCCAGACGAGGATCAGCTGGGTCCCGTCAAAGAACGGCGCGCTTCGGCCAAGGTCGGCGAGTTCGGCCCCGCTCACTTCGGAGGCAACCACGGATTGGAAGAGCAATTCGTGGAGATCCGGTGAAGGGAGGACTCGTTCCTTGAGCCGCGCCACGGCCTCTCTAATGAAGTATCGCTCTTTTCCGAAGAGGACGTAGATAGGAGAGAGCTCTGCTTTGGCCAGGAGGGCTTCGAATTTCCGCCACGAGGCGGCTCCATCCCCTGTGGATCGTCCTGCCACCGGCTTGGGCTCCCATCTCTCGGCTGAAAAATCAGTTCGGCAGGTCAGAACCCGAGAAGGAGTCTGTCCACTGCCCTTTCGGACATCCTGCCGGCGAGATCCATCAAGGCTTCCTCCCGGTTGTCCTTGAACAACAACGCATCCGAGCTTGCGTAAAAGGATACCTCTTCCTGCAGGCTGTCGTCTCGCCAGAGGACCTCGCCATCCTCGGAGCGCACCAGGGAGACCGCCATCACGACCCGCATCCTGTACTCCATGGCAAAGAACTCTTCATCGACCGCAACCGTGTACGATTCCACGGACAGGATCTTCCCCTTCAACAGTGCGTCGGCCTGCTTGCGGGAACATAGGGACACACACGGGAGGGCCTGGATTCGGTCTCGAAAGGCCTCCGTCAGGAGATTCTCGAGGCGGGGCTCCTGGGACTGATTCTGAAACAGAGGAATGGCAATATTTTTCGCCATCACAGTGGATTCGCACGAATGGGGGCCGAGCCGGTATCCGCAGGCAACAACGACCAAGAGGCTCATGCCGGCCAGCCCGCATATTGCACGAAACTTCCACCGCTCTCGCGACGAAGCTTCGCGCAATATGCGGGCCAGGGCGACGACGGTACGCGGAGGGCTCCCTTTCGACCGGAACGCCATGTCAAACCACGATGTTGATCAGCCGCCCGGGGACGTAGACAATCCTCTGCGGCGGACTCCCTGACAGGAGACGTTGAATTTTTTCTTCCTCCAGGGCCTTCTGCTCGACTTCTTCCTGTGAGGCGTCTTGTGGGACCTGAATCTTGGAACGAACCTTCCCGTTGACCTGGATCACGAGCGTGATCTGCTCCTTTTGGAGGGCCTCCTCACGGAAGGTCGGCCAGGGCATCTCGAGGAGGGGTTTCTCATGCCCCAGGC
>JAUWSZ010000704.1 GCA_030609865.1 bacterium
GCATCGACTATGCGATCCATTTCCTGAACATGTCGAAGATCAAGGGGAAAGAGGAGGAGGGGGTGCGGCGGGCCCTCGAAGCCACGGCGGCTACGGCGGGGCAGGCCATCGTCTTCAACGCGGCGGCCGTGGGGTTGGGTTTCCTGGTCCTGGTCTTTTCCTCGTTCATCGGAGGGATTCAATTCGGCGCTTTTGTTGCCCTGACCATGCTCACCGCCTCGCTCGCCACCCTTACCCTCCTGCCCTGCCTGATCTATTCCTTCCGCCCCCGATTCCTGCAGAAAGCTGCAAAGCAGGGGTCGGGGTTCAGGGATCAGGGGTCAGGGCCCAATCCCAGCCCACGGTAGAAGACAAGGCTTTCCCGGGCGGCTCTTGATGATGAACCTTCTCTTTCGGGGACTGTCCCTGATGGTTGCATCCGTCATTCCCGTGCACGCGGGAATCCCTCTGCCCCACGCACTGTCATCCTCGCGAAAGCGGGGATCCAGGTGGTGCGTGGGGAATGGGAGCGACCCCAGCCACGAACACTGCGAGTCGCCGAAGGCGACATTAGAATGGGGACACGGGAAAGTGATACCGGAAACCCACGAGCAGGCTCAGGGCGCTCCCGTCGTAGCTATCTGAAGCCACGACGTCCCCGCCCGAGATGAAGTCTATGTCTGCCTTGTTGTACTTCCAAGCCACTTCGAAGTTGATGGCGGCATTCTCGAAGAGCACGAACATGTCCACTCCGAAGCCCGCCTTGAGCGCGAAGGTATTGTCGATGTCGATACGGCAACCCTCTCCACACGCCCCCAGGTAGGCGTCCTCTTCACTGAAGGAATTCAGGTTGTATCCCCCCGCGAACAGGAAGTAGGGAGAGATCGGCTGGGTCCTCTCCAGGTGGCATTCGAAACGGATGAACAGAGAGGCGGTGGAAGCGTCCCCCAGGGTGAGGGCAGCCTGGTCGATCTTGTGCTGCTCCCACTCCGCCTCGAAACCAAGAGAAACGTATTTCTGGAGATCGTAGACGATCACCCCGTTAAAGATAGGGCCAATCTGCCCCTCGATGTTTGCGCTACGAACAGCATCTTGCGTGAGAAACGAGGGCCCCCCTCGAAGCCCCACACTCCATACGTGGTACCGTTCCTCGGCATCTGCGCAGGGCACCCCGCCGAGGAGGGCCAAGAGGCCTATCAGGCATGCGTAGGATACGAATCTTCTGTATTTCATGGACAGCTCCTTTCCGTCCCCTGTCTCCCTGGTTCACATATCTCTATCGGAAAGCCGGCCGGAATCGTTTAGCCGTGCACCCCTTTCCTTTGGCCTTTAGCTGTTAGCTCTTAGCCTTTAGCTCCCAGCCTTTCCCCCTTGCTCTTTGGGTTCTGCCCGCCCCTGGCCCCTGGTCTCTTTTGCCTTTCGCCTTCTTGAAACCCTTTGTGGGTTCGAGCATCCTGTAAAATAGACAACCTTCGTTCAAGGGGCAGCCTCGTGTACCTGGCCAGACAGATCAAAGACGGGAAGAACCTCTACTTCATCCGTGAGTCTTATCTTGACGGAACTTGCTGGAAGAGCAGGGATCTCGTGGCCCTCGGCGAGGACCCGGGGCATTGGATTCACACCCCTGCCCGGACCGCTTACTACATCGACGAGACGATCGAGGATGTTCTTCGTGACAAGGGGGTACAGGCGAGCCAGGATGCGTTGGAGGAGATCTTCTGGCCCTTCCTCGACCCGGCGGTCCAAAGGATCATCCGGCATCACTCGCCCAGGCGTTCCGGAAAGGACGGGAACAGGGTTGCCCGTAGCGAGTTGGCTGAACTCCAGAAGGGACTCCACATCTTCGACAAGAGCCGCCTCCACTTCCTGCGCTACGGGGCAGTAGACCTGAGGAAGATGTCCTCTCGCCCGATGCGTGCCTACAACCGACTGTTGCGGAAGTCACGTGACGAGATCGAGCAGATGATCGAGGGGATGGAGCCCTCCCTGCGACCGGACGAACGCAGGATGTATGTCTACTTCATCTTCAACCTTCAGCGCCTCTTCTCCAGCCCTCTGGCGGCCAGGTATCCGCAGGCCATGGACCCGGACACGATGGACGGGGCCTTCCTGGAAGAGGTATGCCGCCTCCAGGCCGACCCCTTGCTCTTCCCGGACGAGGAGGGCGGAGACGGGCTGGATCCGGCCCTCGTCCGGTATGTGATCATGTACTTTGACAATGAGTTCCGGGCGATTCACCCGGAATGGGACTATATCCAGGACTTTATGCACCGGCACCGAGGCCATCGAAAGCCGGTGCGTCGCCCCCATCTGCCCGTCGAAGAAGCCTGCAAGGCACTCGATATCCGCCAGGAGTCCTTCGAGCGGCTCAGCCTGAAGCAGCTTGCGCAGCACTACAGGAAGAAAGCCCTCGAGCGCCACCCCGATCTAGGCGGCACCCACGAACAGTTCATTCGCCTGACAAAGGCCTACAAAGACCTACTCGCCAGAAAGCTTCAAGGCTAACAGGCGAAGTAGGGGTCAAACCTACACATTTGACAAAGACAGCCTCTTCTTCGGGGCTGGGCAACCAAGCGCTGTCCGCAATGCGGGACGGTTTTGTCAAATGTGTAGGTCTGACC
>JAUWSZ010000574.1 GCA_030609865.1 bacterium
CCCCGCCCGTCCCCCCAGGATGCTCCTGAATCAGTGGTGGTGGGGGGAGGGCTAATACCTAACTGCTAATTGCTAATAGCCAGAGGGGCGAGGTGATGGGTGGAGAAACCCCCTTCCGGGTTGTGATCACCGGGGGGCCGTGTGCGGGCAAGACGGAGGTGTGGCGCTTCCTGGGCGAGGCGTTCCCGGGAGGGGTGCCGGTCCCCGAGGCGGCAACCCAGTTGATCTTTGCCGGCAAGTCTGAGAACAGCCTGGGCCTGGAGGGATTCCAGCGGGCCGTCTACGAGAGGCAGTTGGCGCTCGAAGAAGAGGGAAGGCAGAAGGGGCTTCTTCTCCTTTGCGACAGGGGCCTGCTCGATGGGTTGGCCTATTTTCCGCGTCTTTTTGCCTGTCTGGACGTTTCACAGCAGGAGGTCCTGAACCGGTATGCGATGGTCATCCAGGTGAAGGTCATCCGGGATTCCCAGGCCTACAGCCGGCATTTCAGCAACAACCCGGCCAGGCACGAAGACCACGCGCGCGCGCTTGCCCTCGAGAGAGGACTGGAAATGATCTATGAGAGGCACCCGACCTATATCTTTCTTTCCGGGTCCTTGGAGGAGAAGAAACGAGAGGCCCTCCGGCTGCTCCGAGAGAGATTGGCTGCCCTGCGCCCTGACCTTGCCGCGACGGCAGCCGATCACGCGTAGCCCATCGGGCCGGTGGTTGGGGGAGGTGCCTCCTCTACGGGCCCGAACCGATCCTCGTATCGCCGGAGGTTTTCCTGCAAAGCCCGAATGATCCTCTTGATGTGGCCGGGGCTCGTGATGATACGGGCGGTCGCGATCCCGGTGGGCGGGAAAACGTTCAAAAAGTCGATGACGAACTCCTCTCGGGTATGGAAGACGGCCATGGTATTCGCGTAGGCGCCCCTGGCCACCTCTTCGGGCACCTTGATCTGGACCCCCTTGCGCTTCTTCGGGTCCTGGCCTTGTTCGGACATGTTCGTACCTCCCCTGCAAGACTATTTCTGGGACAGGACACCAGTGGCGTGACTTGGAAATATCGCTATGTTTCAGGAGAGTCTTGCCGTTCGGTACTGTCCGGGGCTCCCTCTCCGATTTGCTTGGGCTCCGTCTCTCCCTCCCCCGAAGTCGCCCGGCGCAAATCTCCGACGGAACCCCGGACAGCACCGAACAACTCGAGCTCTGCAAAGAAAACATAGCGATATTTCCCAGTCACTTCACTAGCTAGTTCCATGCGGTACCTTTTTGTGCTTCCCGGGAGCCGATGTCCGAATTGCTCACCCCTAATCACAGTCCTGTGCCCTGTCTCGGGCGAACCACGGCTCACCAGGAAATCGGGTCTCATCAGGAGAAGGCGTTTGCGTTGTCCAAAAGAAGTTGATTTCTGCAATAAAAAAAGGGGTTTACTCGAGGTCGCCTGCATGGTCGGAGGTGAAGGAGGGGAGAAACGCGTACAGGGCCCAAAGGAAAGCCTGCGGTTTTCTCGGTTGGTACGATGTTTGCTTTTCTTATCCTGCACGGTACTTGTCAAGGGAACGCGGCAAAAGGGTGCAAACACTAACTGTCCGTATCAACAGCACAATTGGCGAAACAAGTGAGATTCTTCAAAATTCGGAGTACGAACGGTTCTCAGTTTGATCCTTCTCATTCTGAGAATCCCTAGGAGCCGACGATGGACGGCCCGATCTCCACGAACGAAGCAGCAGGACCTGCACAACAGGCCGTTTCCGTTCCGTTCCGCAGCCCTTCGGTTGGCCCGCCCGAGAAGGTTCCCCCGGTCTCGGAGGGCAACCGTTCCCGCTCTTCCGTTCGGGACGAGGCAGGCCTTCCCGGAAGAATGAACAGCAACCCTGCTGCCCGGGACCGGAAGGCCGAGGTGGGAGGACCGGCAAAGACGCAGGAACCCGCCTACTTTGTCGAACCCCTACCCGGGGACTCTTCAGCTCCCACTCCGCGCGAGGTTCTTGCCGAGGCGTTGGCCGCCGCCAAGGCGCGCTGGGCCGAGGTGAACCGGGAGGCCCTTGAAGCCAACACCTTGCCGGGACAGCCTCTCCCGGATCCATCCCGCAACGCAGTCCCTGCGGAAAACAGGGGCATCACCGACACGCCTCACCCCTCTTCTCCCGCGGACACGGGATTCTCCTCCAAGGCCCCGGATTCAAGGGCGCCTTCAGGGAAGGACTCCCCGGACGTGGAGATGGCGAGTGGCCTCCATCGCCAGTTGACGATCCGGTACGAGAGCCTTGCGACCTCCCTCTCGAACCCGCATCCGACCAAACCGGTCATTGACCTCTTCGTTTGACAGGACTATCCCGGCGTGGTTGACTCCCGTCATGAGCATCGATCGCAGGATCGAGAAGACGGGCGTTTCCTCCGACAGGATCGGCACGCGATGACGATTCTCGAAGACCAACCATTGCAGAGACTCAACACCTTCGGCCTTCCCGCCCGTGGCCGGTATTTCTGTCCTGCGGAAACCGTGGATGATCTGCGAGAGGCCCTGGACTTTGGAGAGGCGCACGGCTGCCCGATCCTGCTCCTCGGCGGTGGAAGCAACGTGGTGCTCACCCGGGATTTTTCCGGTCTTGTTGTGCACATTACCCTCAAGGGGATAGAACTGCTCGAGGACACGCCCGACCACTGCCTGCTTCGCGCGGAGGCTGGGGAGGATTGGCATTCGCTCGTAGAGTACTGCCTGCGCAAGGGTTACTCTGGCCTCGAAAACCTCTCGTTGATCCCGGGTACGGTGGGGGCCGCTCCGATTCAAAACATCGGGGCCTACGGCGTGGAACTCCGAGAGCGTCTCGAATCACTCCAGGCCCTGGATCGAGCGACCGGACAGCTCGTCCGGTTCAGCAACCCGGAATGCGGGTTCTCGTACCGCAACAGCGTGTTCAAGCAGGAGCGCCGGGACCAGCACATCATCACCTCTGTGACACTGAACCTGGACAAGGTGCCGGCGCCCGTCACGACCTACGGCTCCGTGGAGCGAGAGCTGGCGGCGATGGGCGTGACCAACATAACCCCGGCCAGTGTCAGCCGGGCGGTCTGCAACCTGCGCCGGCGCAAGCTCCCCGACCCGGCCGTCCTGGGCAATGCGGGCAGCTTTTTCAAGAACCCCCTCGTGACCTCCGAGGTCTTCGGGCGATTGAAGTC
>JAUWSZ010000227.1 GCA_030609865.1 bacterium
CGCCGATCGGGGGCAATCGGACCAAGACGTCTGATTTCCGGATCGTCGCGGCGACGAACAGGGACCTGATGGATCTCACGAGGAAGGGGATGATGCGGGAGGATTTCTTCTACAGGATCCATATCATTCCCATCCACCTGCCTCCCCTGCGGAACCGCAAGGATGATATCCCCCTGTTCGTTGAACACTTCCTTAAAACCTATGCGGGAGAAAGGGAGGTGCCTTCGATTCCGGGCCAGGTGATGGAATCCCTGGTCAACTACGACTGGCCGGGAAACGTGAGGGAGCTGCAGAACGCGATCCAGCGTTACGTCGCAGTGGGGCGCCTCGACATTCCAATTCCGTCGACGGTCGCACCGGATGCCCCCGGAGTGAGCCTTGATGCGGGGCGGCAGACGGGAAGGAAGGAGTCCAGCCTCAAGCACGACATCGAGAACCTGGAAAGGGCCTCCCTAAGAGAGGCCCTGGAGCGTTACGGTGGCAACAAGAGCAGGGCCGCGGAAGCCCTCGGTATCTCTCGTAAGACGTTGGCGAGAAAGCTAAAGCGTTACGGAGACCTGTAAAGGTCGAACGTGACCTTCGTCAGGGACTCGATGTTTCAGCCCCTGATGTTGGGACACGATGACCCAGGGACTTCCTCTGGCGGACACTTATGACCCAATCATCCTTCTTGCTTCTATCTATCTGTAGAAAATAGATTTTTCAGCTAGAGACCGAATCATATTGGGACATTGTGACCCAAATCAAGCGATCTTCACTTTTCGCCTTCGTCCCTCAAAATTGTATTTTCATTTATAAAATCAGTTGTTTGGAGGAACTTCAGGTCTCTGGCATTATTCTTGCCATTACTGAACGCTTGTCCATGGTCTTCGCCGGGCGCACCGGCAAGTGCCTGAGCAAGGAGGGGATGCCCATGCCCACATGCAAAGAATGCAAACAGTTCTTTCCGATGGAAGAGAACCCGGACCAAGGAGACTGCGTGCAGCGGGTCGTGGACCCCAGGCAGGCATACTACAAGGCCAAGCCTGTCGATGTTCACGAAGAAGCAGGGGACTGTCCCGATTTCCAGAAGAAGACACAGGCTTGAGATACCCGGAACGACGGAGGAGAAAGCCATGGCGGAACCTGTCCGACTCGAAAAGGAATTGAGCGAGCACGAGCAGAAGCAGGAGTGGTGGTGGGTTGCCGAGAAGAAGCGCTCCAAGCGTCTCGATTATCTGCGGAAGGCGGTCTGGAAAAAAGGCGCCTTGGGTGGCAACTACTCGCCGGGGATCAAGCTGGACCTCGAGATGCCCACGCTTTTCACAAATATGTGGAGGTTCTGGAAGTACGATTCGGTCATGCTCAGGCGGGCCAAGGCCTTCGCGCACGTACTGGACAACATTTCCATCTTCATCACCGACCAGGCCCAGATCGTGGGCTACATGGGCAGCCTTCCGCACACGATTGCCTGGCGTGTAGACGGTGCCAGCATGGTGAATGAAGAGGCCTACAATGAGCCCGGGATCCACACAGAGCCGGAAGAGGAATCCTTGAAGAAGGTGGCGGACCTGAACGAGTACTGGGCAGGCCAGACCGCGGTGGACAAGGTGGCCAGGCTGCTCGACCCGGAGGATGTGGTCAAGTTCATGAGCGGCGCCATTGGGTGGGGCGTGCCGACCTCGGCCTACGGGTACTCGAACAAGAACTATGAATACTTCATGACCGGCAAGCGGGCCTTCGAGGACATCATCCAGGAGATAGACCGGGCAATCGAGAAGGCGGAGGACAAGACCATCGGGATCCCGGGACCGGACATCCTCTCCCTCTACGACAGGATCCAGAACTGGGAGGCCATGAAGATCGTCCTGGAGGCCGGCATTCGCTATGCAGAACGCTACGCAAGGCTGGCGCGGATCATCGCCGAGAACTTCGAGAGCGACCCGAAGAGAAAAGAGGAACTCCTCCGGGTTGCCGAGACCTGCGAGCGGGTTCCGGCCAAGCCGCCGCGGACCTTGCAGGAATCCCTGCAATACGACTTCTTCGTTCAGATCCTCTCCCGCCTGGAGGCCCATGAGGGGGCATGGCCCTCACGGCCGGACTATTATCACGGACCTTACTACGACAGGGACGTGAACATTGAGAAGAACATCACCCGGGAAGAGGCCCAGGATCTGGTCGGGGAGTTCATGATCCGCACCTATGAGGTGGGAGGCTTCGGCCCGCGCTGGGCGCGCGAGGGGCTCCAGGGGATTACGGGCACCTGGGTCTGGACCATCGGCGGGGTCAAGCCGGACGGCTCAGACGCCTGCAATGACATGACCATCGCCCTCATGCAGGCGGCCAGGCTGGTGCGGGTAGCCAACCCCACGTTGAGTTTCCGGTGGCACCCCAAGGTCAAGGACGAGGTGATGCGGGAATGCTTCGAGTGCATTCGTCAGGGGCTGGGCTATCCGAACATCCGGCACGATCCCATCATGGTGGCCAACGCCATGCACTGGCACGGCCACCCGATCGAGGAGGCCAGGCTCTGGGTGAACCAGGCCTGCATGTCGCCCTGTCCGCCCACCAAGCACGGGCAGCAGCCCATGCGGATGGCAGCGGCAACAGCCAACTGCGCCAAGATTATCGAATACGCCCTGTTCAACGGATACGATCAAGTGGTCAACATGCAGATGGGGCCCAAGACCGGAGATGCCCGCACCTTCACCGATTTCGAGCAGCTCTTCCAGGCATGGGTCAAGCAGATGGAATGGCTCTTCAGCACCCTGGTCCGGACGGTCAACCTCGGCCGGTACAAGGATCCGGAGTTCTACGGCAGGCCCTTCCTGTCCGCCATCTCGGAGCGGTCGGTGGAATCGGGCCTGGACATCTGCAGCCCGGAAGGGGAGCGAGGGAACTGCTGGATCACGGCCTTCACGTGGGTGGAGAACGCTGACGGCCTTGCAGCCGTCAAGAAGCTGGTCTTTGACGACAAGAAGTACGCGATGGACCAGCTCGTCACCGCCCTCGAGGCCAACTGGGAGGGCTACGAGGAGATGCGCCTCGATTTCGCGAGGAACGGGCCCAAATGGGGCAACGATGACGACTACGTGGATGATGTGATGCTCCGCTGCCTGCGCGAGTGCGCACGCTTCTCCCGGGTGCTCAAGTGTCCCAGCGGCAACAGCTGGCCGATCCTTCCTGAGAACGTGAGCGGCAACATCCACTATGCCAATATCGTCGGGGCCCTGCCGAACGGCCGCCGGTTGGGGGACGCCCTGTACGACGGAGGCATATCGCCCGGCCCCGGGCTGGACAAGAAGGGGCCCACGGCGGTTCTCAAGTCCTGCGGCAAGATCGATCACGTGACCGACGGCCGGGCCTTCCTCCTGAACCAGAGGCTTTCGCCCACACAGCTTGCCGGCGAATCAGGATATCAGCTCTGGAAGGCCTACATGCGAACCTGGGCCGACCTGGGCATCGACCACGTGCAGTTCAACGTGGTGTCCGATGAAACGCTTCGCTCCGCGCAGAGAGACCCGGAGAGATACTCCGAGCTGATCGTTCGGGTGGCCGGATACAGCGCCCACTTCGTGGACATCAGCCGAAAGACCCAGGACAACATCATCCAGCGAACCGTCCAGGGGATCGGATAGCCCCGTGCTGCCGCACGTTTTTCATGACGTCTTCCCACTGGCGACTCGCAATCTCTTCCTTGGGGATGGGCTCCAGCACCTCGACCTCGCCCGTGCCCGGCCTGACCAGTCCACCTAGATTTCGTTGACAACGTGGATGCCCGTGTGTTCTATGAACGGATGCCCGTGGTTTTCGTTCCTGAGGCGGAGAGGAAGCAGGATGGAGTTCGAGACGATCCAAGGGATGTATCAGCACTGGTTCGACACCCGCGCAAGCCTGGCTGCCTATCACCTCAAGCGGGGCGGGTGCTGGGACCCTGTCACATGGCGTGCCTTCGAAGAGAAGGTGACCCACTTCGCACTCGGGTTGATGGCCCTCGGGATGGAATACCGGGATCCGGTGACCGTTCTCAGCCTGACGCGCGAGGAATGGGATATCGCAGACAAGGCTACCCTGAGTGCAGGGGGGGTGTCGGTCGGTTGCTACCATTCGAACACCCCTGCCCAGATCCAGCACGTGGTCAACCATTCGGAGTCTCGATTCCTCATCGTGGAAAACAAGGAGCAATGGGAGAAGGTCCTCGAGATCCGCCCGGAGTTGCCTCTGGTCAAACGGTACATCATCATGGATCCCGCGGGCACCGAGGGGCAGGCCCTTCTCGCGTTTCAGGATGTCATCGAGTTGGGGCGGCAGGAACGGGAAGGCCTGGAGGAGGAGTACAGGCGGCGGTTTTCATCGGTGACCTCCGAGGACACGGCGATTATCTTCTATACATCCGGCACGACGGGCCCTCCGAAGGGTGCGATGCTCTCCCACGGAAACATCCTGGAGGCCTGTCGCAGCATGCGGGATCTCGAGGTCTTCTCGGCACAGGATGTGACGGTGATCTGGCTGCCCATGCCCCAAATCTACGGCCGCGTTGCGCAGATTGCAGGAGCCTATATTGGTACAAAGGGGTACTATGCCGAGAGTCCGGACAGGATCGTGGAGAACCTCAAGGAGATTCGACCCACGATCTTCTACAGCGTGCCCCATATCTTCGAGAAGGTGTACTCCCGGATCCTGGGTGAGGTCGAGGCTGCCTCCCCTGTCAGGAAGAAATTTTTCCAGTGGGCCCTCGAGGTGGGCCTGGCCCGAAGTCGTCTCCTGCAGGAGGGCAAGGACCTGCCCGTTTCCCTCCGGGTGCGATACCGGCTCGCCGATGCGCTCGTGTTCAAGAAGATCCGGGACATCTTTGGCGGGAGGATTCAGATCGTCGTATCCGGCGGCGCTCCGATTTCGAGGGAGATCCTCGAGTTTTTCCACGCTGCAGGCATCCTTCCCCTGGAGATGTACGGGATCACCGAGGCGCTCCTGTGCACCATGAACCTCACAAACAGGTACCGGTTCGGTTCCATCGGGGTTGCGGCCCCGGGGGTCCGGATCCGGATCGCAGCGGGCGGAGAAATCCTCGCAAAGAGCAGTATGGTCTTCAAGGGATACCTGAAGGACGAGGAAAGGACCCGGGAGGCGTTCACCGAAGAGGGCTGGTTCGCCACCGGGGACGTGGGGAAAATCGATCCGGACGGGTTCGTCTGGATCACGGACCGCAAGAAAGAATAAAGAGGTCAGGGTTTAATTCCTGCAATCATCCGCTTGGGAGTTTGGGGACAGCCACCGAATTAAACTATCAATGGAGCAAGCATGTTGAAAAATATATACTTTATTTTCGGTTCATTATCAGGAGCTCTTGCTGTTGCCATGGGTGCATATGGTGCGCATGCGGGCGCACAATTTCTTACAACAGAAACAATGATTACCTTTGGCAAGGCAGTACGCTATAACATGCATCATTCCCTGGTAC
>JAUWSZ010000395.1 GCA_030609865.1 bacterium
ATAATACTGAGAACGAGAGTCTCACTCGTCATTGCCCATCCCCTTTTTCCTTCCGTGTCAGGACCACCGCCCCGATGATGGCCGCCAGCAGGAGGAGAGAGACCATCTCAAAGGGAAGGAGGTACTTCGTGTACAGGACCATTCCGACCTCTTCGATCGTTCCGAAGTTCGGGTCGAGCGCAGAGGGGGGCGCCCAGGGATGCTTGGTAAGCCTTACCATCAACAGCGTGGCGATCGCCCCGATCAGGTAAGCGCCCGTTACCCCCCGGACGCTGACGCGCCTCTCTCCCAGTTCCTGGGGAGAGAGGTTCAGGAGCATGAGGACGAACAGCATCAGGACCATGATCGCCCCGGCGTAGACCAGGACCTGCAGGAGGGCCACAAGATGGGCCGACTGCAGCGCAAAGATGCTGGCCACGGACAGGAGACAACCGATCAGCGCCGTGGCGCTGTAAACGGGGTTCCTGGCGGAAACGACCAGGAGGGCCATTGCCACCGCGGAAGCCGAAAAACCGTAGAAGAAGATCGCCTGGATCATGAAGCAGGCTCCTTCCCGTCCGCGAGGAGGAAATCCCTGTCGAAGACGGCCAGGACGGAGTCTGCCATCTCGGAGACCTCCGTCATCTCGATTGCGTCTTTCGGACAGGCTTCCACGCAGAAACCGCAGAAGATACAGCGGGTGATGTCGATCTCATACCGTTTCGGGTAGTTGCCCCTGCTCGGGTCCGGGTAGGCGGCCGGCTCGACGAAGATGCAGTGGGCCGGGCAGTTCTCCACACAGAGCTTGCACGCCACGCACCGCGTCGACCCGTCCGGGTTCTTCTTCAGCCGATGCCTCCCACGAAACCGGGGCGAGTATTGCCTCTTCTCCTCCGGGTACTGGATCGTCTCGACCGTGCGGTTCTTGGTCGGATAGGTGGCCAGGTTCCGGAGGAAATGCTTCAGGGTAAGCCCCATCCCCTTGAGGATCTCGATCAGGTAGATCCTCTCACGAATCGGATACCGCTTTCCCTCGGGGGGGGATACGGGCTTTGTCTTGATCATTCTCAGTAGACTCCAAGCACGAACGGCACGACCGACGTGATGAATATGTTCGCCAGGGCCAGGGGGAGCATAACCCGCCAGCCCAGACCCATCAACTGATCATAGCGGAAGCGGGGCAGGGTCCAGCGAATCCAAACGAAGACCCACATGATGAACCAGAGCTTGGCCGCAAACGTGCCGACCTGGAGGGCGGCCGCGAGGAGCGGCCCCACCCAGTCGGTTAGCGTTTCCGTGGGCAGCCACGGGATCTGCCACCCGCCCAGGAAGAGGCTCACGATGAACCCGGAGGCCACCATCATGTTCACATACTCGGCCATGAAGAACATGGAGAACTTGAAACTCGAGTATTCGAGGTGGTAGCCCGCAACGATTTCCGCCTCTGCCTCGGGAAGGTCGAAGGGAATCCGGTTCGTTTCCGCCAGGGCAGCGATGAAGAACAGCAGAAAGCCGAGGGGCTGCACGACGATGCCCCACTGGGGGAGGAAGCCGAACAGCAAATGCCCCTGCATTCGCACGATGTCGTTCAGTCGAACCGACTCGAAAATGATCAGGATGCCGATGATCGCGAGGCCCATTGAGATCTCGTAGCTGATCATCTGCGCCGACGCGCGAAGCCCGCCGAGGATGGTGTACTTGTTGTCCGGCGACCAGCCGCCGAGCACGATTCCGAACACGCCCAGGGACGCGATGGCCAAGATGAACAGGATGCCCACGTTCAAGTCGGCTACCTGCAGGGGGATCTCGTACTTGCCGAGGACGAGCACGTCGCCGAACGGAATGACCATAAAGGTCAGGAGCGCGGGGATCAGCGCCAGGGCCGGGGCCAGGAAGAAGAGCACCCGGTCCGCCTTTTCCGGAATGAATTCTTCCTTGACGAGGAGCTTCAGCGCATCCGCGATGGGTTGCATCAGACCCGCGTTCCGGAGGCCGAAGATGGTGACCCGGTTCGGCCCCACCCGGTCCTGGATGAAGGCAGCGCCCCTCCTCTCGATCCACACGGCCAGGATCACGCCGGTGAGCAGCACGACCGGGACGACCAGCGGGAAGAGCAGGTTTTGTACGGTCCAGACCAGATAGTCAATCCACATTCTCTAGAATACCTTCTCCAGCTACCTGTCGAGTTCACCGGCGATGATGTTCAGGCTCCCGATGATGGCGATCAGATCCGCGATCATGGTTCCCTCGGCGATCTGAGGCAACACCTGGAATATCGCGAAGCAAGGCGGTCGCACCTTGATGCGATAGGGGCGCTTCGTGCCGTCGCTCACGATGTAGAACCCCAGCACACCGTTTGCAGCCTCTGTCACCGAGTAGATCTCTCCCTTTGGAGGAAGGATCCCGTCCACGATCAGCTTGGTGTGCTGGACCAGGGCCCCGAACTTCGTGTAGACCGCTTCCTTCTCCGGAAGCGAGACGCGCCTGTCCGCGACGGAGATGGGCCCCTCCGGCAGGCCGTCCAGGGCCTGTTCGATGATGCGCAGGCTTTGCCGCATCTCCTCCATGCGCACCAGGTAGCGATCGTAGGTGTCTCCGTTGCTACCTACCGGGATTTCAAAATCGAACTTGTCGTAGTCGTAGTAAGGATTCGCTCTTCGTACATCGAAGGGGACCCCGCTGGCCCGCAGGCAGGGGCCGGTGAATCCCCAGTTGAGCGCTTCGTCGCCCGAGATTGCGCCCACGCCCAGGGTGCGGTCCACGAAGATCCGGTTCTTTGTGATCAGGGTCTCAGTCTCGTCGATCGCCCGGGGAACCCTTTCCCGGATATACTCCCGGCACCTCTCCACCCAGCCGTCGGGCAGGTCGTGGGAAAGGCCTCCGATGCGCGTGTACGAGGTCGTCAGGCGTGCTCCGCAAAGGGCCTCGATGAGTTCGTAGACGTTCTCCCGCTCCCGGAAACAGTACCAGTAAGGCGTCAGCGCGCCGATGTCCACCAGGTTGGCGGCGATACAGACGAGATGGTCGATGATGCGCGACAGCTCGCTCACGATCACGCGGATGTACTGGACCCGCTTCGGAACCTCGATCCCGAGGAGCTTCTCGACCGCCCTGCAGTAACCCACGTTGTTCATCATGGCGGAGCAGTAGTTGAGGCGGTCCGTCAGGGGGATCACCTGCTGGTACGTGAGGGCCTCCGAGGTCTTCTCGAATCCGCGGTGGAGGTAGCCTATCTCCGGGACGGCCTCGAGGATCGTCTCTCCCTCGAGCCGGGTCAGGACGCGGAGGGTTCCGTGCGTCGTCGGGTGAGCCGGCCCGATGTTCAGGGTCATCCACTCAGGCTCTTCCCCGGTTTTCTCGGACCCGCCCCCGTTGCCTCTCGACTGCCCCTCCTCCCAGCCCAGGTTCGTCGGCCGGGTGAGCTTCTGACGCTTCTTGATCGGATAATCCTTCCGGAGGGGATGGCCGACGAACTCCTCGTGGTTGAGGACCCTTCGGAGGTTGGGGTGCCCCTCGAACCGGATCCCGTACTGATCGAAGGCCTCCCGCTCGAACCAGTCGGCGGCCTTGTAGACCCCGATCGCCGTGGGCAGGGTCGGATCCTCTTCTCTAACGCCGACCTTGAGGCGGATGTGCCCGCCCGACTTCAGGGAGTAGAGGTGGTAGACGACCTCGAACCGGTTTTTCCGTCCCGGGTAGTCAGCCCCGCATATGTCCTCAAGGAGGGTGTATTCCGCGTCCGGGTTGCTGTAAAGGAACCGGAGCACCTGTATGATGCTCTCCCGGGTTACATACACGGCCTTTTCGTCGCGGAAGTCCGGGGCAAGCGAGACGGCTTCCGGGAACTTCTCGAGAAGGGTCTGTGCGACGAGGTCTGCCAAGGCTTCGTGTGCTCCTATTCTCCGCAGTACCTGGGATCCCGGACCGATTCGCCTTCAATGATCTTCTGGATCTTGATCAGGCCGTCCAGGAAGGCTTCCGGCGTGGGCGGACATCCCGATACGTACACATCGACCGGGATGATCGTGTCGATTCCCTGAACCGTGCAGTAGTTGTCGTAGATGCCCCCGGAGCACGCACAGGCTCCGTGTGCCATCACCCACTTCGGCTCGCATATCTGGTCGTAGATCTTTTTGAGGATCGGCGCCATTTTCTCGCTGATCGTCCCGGAAACGACGAGCAAGTCCGCCTGCCGGGGAGAGAACCGAA
>JAUWSZ010000348.1 GCA_030609865.1 bacterium
AGGTTCAGGTCTTCGGGGTTACCATGCCGATATGAATAAGTAGGGGCCTCTGGAGTCAAACAGAGAGCCCGGTTTCGGGTACGGGTGACGGGTGCACTGCCAAGACGCTTGACACGGACTCGGGCCGGAAGCTAACAATAGGGGGCCCAACCCTCTGGTAGGGTTATGTGAGGGGCCCGGGAACCTTTCCTTACGGGCTCGGATCTTAGAGGGCGAGGTTCTCATCTGGCACACGGAGAGGATCGGTTCTGGTGCGCGAAGAACGGACGAATAAGGGCGGCATCGCAGCCTGCTTCTGGCGAAGGCGTTCTCTCCTGTTGCCGCTTTTCGTCCTGGCGGCCCTCTTCTTGACGTACGCCCTGCAGGCGACCTCGTCGGGAGAGCCTGCCCTCGTGGCCCGCGTGCGTCAAGATGGCCCAGCCCCGGGCACCGACACCCCGGAGCCGGAGCCTTTGCCTTTTGTCCTTCAAGCAACCGTCAAGAAGGGTGAAACAATAAGCTCCCTCCTGGGTGAGTGGCTGAGCCCTCAGGAAATCGATCTTCTGGACCGTCAGAGCAGAGCAGTGTTCTCCCTGCGAAGAATCCGTCAGGGACGCCCGTATGTCGTCCGCACGCGGGATGACGCGTTCCAGAGCTTCGAGTACGAGATCGATTGCGAAGAGAGGCTCGTCATTCGTGCCGAAGCCGACGGCTTCG
This sequence comes from bacterium, assembly GCA_030609865.1. The sequence continues at coordinate 697 of JAUWSZ010000348.1, forward strand.
TTTTTACCCGGGAGCCGATCGTCTACCAGGTTGAGACCGTTCTCGTCTGTGGTACGATTCGAACCAGTCTCTTCGAGGCCGCCGATGAGATCGGCGAAATCCCTGTGCTGGCCCTGAAGCTGGTTGACATCTTTGGGTGGGATGTGGACTTCGTCCTGGACGTCCGTGCGGGTGACTCCTTCAAGGCGGTTGTGGAAAAGCGCTATCTGAACGGTGAGTTTGCCGGCTACGGAAGGATCCCGGCAGCGGAGTTCATCAATCAGGGGACGACCTATCAGGGATTCCTGTTCGAAAACAAAGAGGGCCATCCGGAGTACTATGACGAGAAGGGAAGAAGCCTGCGCAGGACCTTCCTGAAGACGCCCCTCGATTACGCCCGCATCTCCTCCGGTTTTTCCTGGAACCGCTTCCATCCGATCAAGAAGGAATGGTGCCCTCATCCTGCCATCGACTATGCAGCGCCCGTGGGAACCCCGGTCAGGACCGTGGGGGACGGAGTCGTGTTGAAGGCGGGTCGTGACAATGCGAGCGGTAAGTTCATAAGGATCCGCCACAACAGCGTGTATCAAACCTACTACCTGCATCTCTCCCGCTTTGCCAAGGGGATCAAGAAGGGGCGGAAGGTTTGTCAGGGGCAGGTCATCGGATACGTGGGGAGCACGGGCATGTCGACAGGCCCGCACCTGGATTTCCGCATGAAGAAGAACGGGAAGTATGTGAACCCGCGGAGGGTCATCGCCCCGGCCTCTCCGCCGGTGCCCAGAGAGCGGATCGAGGCGTTCAGGCTCACGGTCGAACCGCTTCTGGCTCAGCTCGACGCCGCGATGATCCCCATCGCCATGGAGACCTCGGGGCGACTCCCGGAGCCTGACGGGGAGAAGCGGTCCGGCGGTCAGGGAGACAGCTCGACGCAAGGGGGGCGCGGAGGCCTCTGAAGGAGGTTAGGTGGCAATCATAGGAGGCAGGGCACACAACCTCGAGCTCGTCCATGAAGTGGCCAAGCTTGGCTATCCCTTTGCAGAGATAAGCATCTATGACGCGGACGAGATGCGCCGATCGATCGACGATTTCCTGGCATTGAAGCAGAAGTACGGGATCTACTATCTGGCCCACTACCCGAACGAGGGCAACCCGTTCGATGCAAAGGGCCTGGAAGACAACTTCGTGCCGAAGATAAAGAAGCTCATCGACGTTACCCAGGAGCTGGGCATCGAAAAAGGCACCATTCACTTCTGGGTGGACAAACGGTGGGCCGAGCCTACCCTGTTGTCGGCCAAGATGGGCCTGCTCGCCGAGATGGTGGCCGCTGCAAGCGACAAAGGGGTCACGCTGTGCATCGAGAACCTGACCGAGCAGTACGAGAGCTTTGCCGCGGCCTTCGACGCGATCCCGGATCTACGGATGACCCTGGACATAGGGCATGCGGAGCTTCTTTCCAGCGAGAACACGTCCTTTAACTTCATCCGCCATCTCTTCGACAAGATCGAGCACCTGCACGTGCATGACAACCATGGCGGCAAGACCGTGAAAGACGACCTCCACCTCCCCCTGGGCGAGGGAAGGGTGGACTATCCCAGGATCTTCTCCATGCTGAGCGAGAAGGGGTATCGACACACGGTTACGATGGAGTTGAAGCCGGCGGAGATGCCCCCGACCAAGACGTTGATCGAGCAATACCTTTCTTGACTCACTGGGGCTGAAACATGGCCGGATCCCCCCTTGTGATCCACATCGTAGGTTTGAAAAACACGGGAAAGAGCGGCTTGATGGAGTTGCTCATCCAGGAGCTGAACAAGCTCGGCATCAAGACCGGCGTCCTGAAGCACGACGGGTCCGGTCACTTCCACTGGGACAAGGAGGGGACCGACACCCACAGGATTCGGGCCGCCGGGAGCCCCGTGACGGCGATCCTGTCGGACCGGGAGTTTGCCGTTCATGCGGCCGACGGGCTCGACATCACCCTGCCGGAAATCGTGGAGGCCTTCTTCCGCGGGTTTGAGATCCTCCTTGTGGAAGGATTCAAGAAGCTCGAGGGGAAAAAGGTCGAGGTCCTGCGAGAGGGCGTGTCCACCCATCCGCTGAGCCCGGAGGGCGAGCTGATCGCGACCTTCGGCGACCCGCTGTTCGACCGGGATGCGCCTCACTTCGACCAAACGAGCGTCCAAGACCTGGCCGAACGCATTTTCCAACTCCTTCGGGAACACACCTCCTAGAACGCCTCCTCCGCGATATCCAGGGCGCTGCGATCCCCGTTTATGATGGCCTGCGATAGTCTAGCTGTCCTCAGAACAATTCCAAGAAACCGGGCCCCGCTTCCTAGGGAGGGTCTATGTAGGAAACCGCCTCGTCTGTCCTCGATCCGGAGCTCTGAGCATTGACACCATAAGATCAGTTCCCCTATAAGGGTTGGGCTATGACACCGGAGAAAACCATCCAAGCCATTGATTGCTGGGTAAACCCGATCACGCCCGACTACGCTCAAAAGGAGCATCCCGAATTCCTGGTTCGGGTTGCTGAAGACTACTTCCACAGGGAACAGGTGCTCCACGAGGGGACCCCTCTCCGCGAGATGGTCGAGCAGATGGAGGCCGCAGGCGTAGAACGGGGCATCCTGACCATCGACGCAGCCGACCCGAAGCCGTACGTGGAGATGGCGGGTAGGTATCCCGGCCGATTCCTCCTGTCGGCTGTCATCGATCCGATGCAGGGCATGGAGGCGGTTCGTACCGTTGAAAGGCTCGTCAAGGAATACGATGTCCGGTTGATTCGGATGGTGCCTTTTCTGGTCAGTCGTGCACCCAACGACAAGGTCTACTACCCGATCTACGCCAAGTGTATCGAGCTTGGTGTCGCTGCTTCGGTTACCACGGGCATTCCAGGCCCCCCGATGCCGGCCGAACCGCAGCGACCCCTCTACCTGGATGAGGTCTGTCTCTTCTTCCCGGAGTTGGTCCTGATCATGGCCCACGGAGCGGACCCCTGGTGGGGCGAGGCGATGCGGTTGATGCTCAAATACCCGAATCTCTACATGATGACCTCAGCCTACCTGCCCAAGTATCTGCCCGAGGAGTTGATCCACTTCATGAACACCCGTGGGCAGGAAAAGGTACTGTTTGCTACGGATTTCCCGTTCCTTCCCTTTGACCGAGCCGTACAGACGGCCAAGGTTCTCCCCTTCCGGCCGGGGGTTCTGGAGAAGTACCTTCGAGACAACGCCCGACGGGTGTTCCGGTGGGAGTAAACCCGCTGGTGCAGGCTTCCATGGTCGGAGACGAACCTCGTCCGGCGAATGAAGCATCCAAATAGAAAAGCATTCGAAAACAGGAGGCTGAGTCGGGTGAAAAGACTGATTATGATGGCAATGATACTGCTCGTTTCGAATGCGTACGCAGGCGGGAAGGGCGGAAACAAGGATGCCGCGGAAGACAAAGACATCCTCCGTGTGATCGAAAAGAACCTGCAGGCAGCGGAGAAGGAGGATTTTGACGCCTGGATCAAGACCTACCACGAAAGGGCCCGATCCTGTAAGGCAAGGGGATCGGAGATGCAAGAGTGTTTTCGTGTGTACGACATGAAGTACGCCCTGGAACAGGCAAAGGTGCTCGACAAGTCGGACGATGAGGCCAAGGTTCTGTTCATTCAGATCAACAGAACAGTGAGTGGCCCGGACAGCAACGACAAGAAGATCACCGGAATCCACGTCATGAAGAAATCGTACGGCAAGTGGAAGATATACGACACCGAGATCAAGAGGATTCAGGAGTTACGTTGACCC
>JAUWSZ010000679.1 GCA_030609865.1 bacterium
CCTGAGACCTTGTACTTGGCCAGAGCCTTGTGAATCTCCGTTGTCAATTCCACCTGGATCCCGGTGTCGCTTGCTTCGATGCCGTGAGTGGTGCCGTTGTTCAGGGCGATCCAGTCGGGAAAGATGTCGTGGGCGTTCAGCCCCTGCATCAGGAAGACGGCTTCTTGGACCGTGGAGAGCCCCGCCTTTCCCTTGATCTCGCCCACTTCCGTCTCGAGGCCGGCCCACTTGGGCACGTAGGCGTTCAGGGCGATGCTTGCCAGGAGGTTCTGGTCGTCCGGCATGTGGGAGGCGTCGATGGCGATCGAGGTAATCCCTGCATCGAACATACTCGGGATTTCGAGCCGGGCCTTTTCGATATCTTTCTCGCCTTTGATCCCGTAATGGTCCGCGTGGACGGCCACCGGGATCGTAACCTCCATCTCGTTGCAGAAGGCGTCCACCATGCGCGTGATGTTCCAGTAGTTGACCGCACAGTAGGCGCCCGAGCCTCCCTCGGACTTGGCAATCTCGATGATCAGGGCCGCCTTCGCCCTCTGGGCCGCCCTGAGGGCCCCCCGTATGACGAACTGATTTCTCCCGTTGGTTGCAACAGCAAGGGCCTTCCCCTTGGCCAGCATGGCCCGATCGATGGCCTTCCCGCTCACGATCAGTGCCTTTGAGTGAGGGAAGAGCTCGACCACGTTGGGAGGACGGCCGATCTTCAGGGCCCCGTTGAAAAGCGTCTTGTAACCAGGTCGTTTTGCAGTCATGGCATTGCCTCCTCAAAACAAGGTTGGGTGAAGACCAAAGAGACACGGGCATTATAGCGTTCGACAATTGCGCCTTCAAGTTGAATAATGCCGTCAAACAGGATGCAACCGACCGATGCGACCCGATATTCTTCCCCAGCTCGTGAACGGACCGGAAGGGGATCCGGCGGTTTACGCGAATTTCAAGTACGAACGAAGGGCGATCCTCTTCGACATGGGCGACCTTCACCTGATGAGCGCCCGCAGCCTGCTCAAGCTTTCCCACGTCTTTGTGTCGCACACCCACGTGGACCATTTTATCGGGTTCGACCAGGTTCTCAGGCTCCATCTGGGCAGGGGCAAGACCCTTGGCCTGTACGGTCCGCCCGGGTTTGCCGATCACGTGGAGGCCAAGCTCAGGGGGTACAGCTGGAACCTGGTGGAGAATTACCCGCACGATTTTCGGCTCAGCGTGTTCGAGGTGGGGGAGGGCCCCCTCCAGGCGGCCTCCTTCTCCTGCAGGGAGCGGTTCTCCCGGAGCCCCCTGGCTCCGCTCGAGCCCCTTTCCGAGGGCCCGGTCATCCTGGACGAGCCGGGCCTGCGGGTGAGCGCGATCCTGCTCGAGCACGACATTCCCTGCCTGGCCTATGCCCTCGAGGAAAAGCAACACATCAACGTCGACAAGGTCCGGCTGGAGGCCCTGGGCCTTCGTGTCGGGCCGTGGATCCGCTCCCTGAAGGAGGCGGTCATGAACGGAGAGCCGGAGTCGACCCGAATCTGTGTTCCGGCCTCCGGGGACGACCGGGCTGCCGTGAGGGAGATGTCCCTGGGAGCGCTCCGCGAAGAGATCCTCCGGGTCTCGCGGGGCCAGAAGATCGCCTACGTCACGGATGCGGCCTTCACCGACGCGAACGTGGACGGAATCGTCCGGCTTGCCCGCAATGCGGACATCCTCTTCTGCGAGGCCGCCTTCTCGGAAGAGGACCGGACCCGGGCGGACGAATGGCGGCACCTGACCGCCCATCAGGCCGGGTGGATCGCCAGGAGGGCCGAGGCCAGGCGTCTCGTCCCGTTTCATTTCTCCCCGAAGTACCATGGGCGGCTCGAGGTCCTGTACGAGGAGGCGAGCAGGGCTTTTGGAAAGGAGGTCGGGGCCTGGCGAGGTTGAAGAGGCGGCGGATCGACTCTATAATGATACGGTAATATAGAAAAACAGCGAATCTCGAAAGCTGATAGCCATCGCGCGCGCTGCTTGAGGAGAAGAGAGAATGCGAGTTCTGTCCGGGATACAGCCCTCGGGGTCGTTTCACATTGGCAACTACTTTGCCATGATGAAGAAGATGATCGAGTACCAGGAGAATCACGAGCTTTTTGCCTTTATCGCGAACCTGCACGCCATGACGTCGCTGCCCAAGGGCTCGGTTCTCGGCGCCAACACCCGGGAGGCGGCCGCCAGCTTCCTGTCCCTCGGCCTGGACCCGGACAAATCGGTCTTCTGGGTCCAGTCGGACGTCCTCGAGGTCACCGAACTGACCTGGGTCCTGTCCAATCTGACGCCCATGGGCCTCCTCGAGCGATGTCATTCTTACAAGGACAAGGTCGCCAGGGGGATCGGCGCAACCCACGGCCTGTTTGCCTACCCGGTCCTGATGGCCGCCGACATCCTGCTTTATCAGAGCGACCGGGTTCCGGTCGGCAAGGACCAGAAGCAGCACCTCGAGGTGGCGCGGGACATCGCGATCAAGTTCAACAACGATTTTGGGGAGACCTTTGTCGTCCCGGAGCCGGAGATCGATGAGGACGTTGCAATCATCCCCGGCACGGACGGGCAGAAGATGAGCAAGTCCTACGGGAACTCCATCGAGATCTTCTGCGACAAAAAGACGCTCAAGAAGAGGGTGATGGGCATCGTGACCGATTCGACCCCTGTGGAGGCGCCCAAGGACCCGGAAGGCTGCAACCTGTTCGCGATCAGTTC
>JAUWSZ010000185.1 GCA_030609865.1 bacterium
AGGCGATCCCGATGGGGCTGACCGACAGCCCTGTGCGTCCAAGCGCCACTCTATCAAATCCCATGGGCACATCCTCCTTTGCTCTTCTGGCCGGTTATCGGGAAAGTATAGGAATCGAAGGGATTACGGTCAAACGCGGTCTTTGACATGAAATCGACTTGCCATTTAGCTCGTGTTGCGCTAACAGTGCTTTGATCCCCTCATTGAGAACACGAAATCACCGGCTCTGCGGGTCGTCGCTCATTTCATGTCATGCCCGCGCAGGCGGGGATCCACTGGCCCAATGTGCAGAGGGATTCCCGCCTCCGCAGCCTTTTTATGGGGGTAGTTTATTGGACGTTTCGAGCTTGTCCCGGAGAGGGTACCTGTCATTTGAATCGGAAATCAAGTTTGTAGTTGAAGAGCCAGGGGACTCTGGGATCGGTTCCTTGCTTGGCCAACTTGGCAGGCAGGTCCGTGTAATGCTCCCGTAGGAGGCCGACGTTGGGGGCGTTGTAATAGGTGACGACGATTGTATCATCGTGAAGACGCAGATCGCCTTCGAGTCCGTGGAAGAAGTCACGAGCCAGATGTTTCGCGTCCCAATGGGCGATGGGTTCACCCAGGCGCTGGCGGAGCATATGGATGGCAGCCTGGGCAATGAGGGTCATGCTCATATGACCATAGCGGATGTTGAGGTTGAGGGTGCCCGCGCGGTCCCAGCCCAGGGCTTGGTTGGCATTAAAGAACTCTTCACAATGCCAACGTTTTGGGTACTGTTGGACGGGGTCCTCCACGGCAGCATCTTTGGCGGTACACAGGAAAGCCTTGTAGCGGTAGTCTTGCTCAGATTCTCCGCAACGTTGCACGGTTTGCCAATACGGTTCGGCGTGACTGTTCTTGGGCCGATAAGGACGATTGGCCGTGGCGTAGCCGATCCAGAGGCGGGTAAAGGCCTCTGGGGGAAGGCTTTGGAAGTCCCTGGCGAGAGCTTTGCCCTGCGGCATGGGCACCAACAGATCAAAAGGCAACCGGCGCACGGCTTCCAGTAGATCCAGTATGTAATGTTCCGTGTCGGCAAGGACCAAGGGGGTGTGGTCCTTGGGGGTGAGGATATCGGCCGTCATCTCTAACAGCTCTGGGGTTGCCTGGGCGACGGTTCTGGAAGAGGAGCCGATGGTGAAGCAGATGGGCTCCTGGCTATCGGCATCGAAAGCGAAGAAGGTCTGAAGTTGCTTGGTGGCGGCTGCCTTCGGGTCCTTTTTCCGCCGGACTGTCTGGCGTTTGCTGTAACTGAGGATGCGATGCGGATCAATGGCCAGGACCTGAGCCGGATAATGGCCCAGGATCTGACGGAGCTTTCCAAGCATCAACTGGACTCGTTGTGCGTCGGCGACGCTATGGGCATCGAGCAGATGGTGCACGGCCGGGTCACTGACCACGAAGGGCAGTCCGTTAGCCACTTCGAAGCCCCGTTGACTGAGCGTTCGTTTGTGGCGTTTGCCCGCAACGCAGAGGGCAGCCTCGTGAACCAACTGCAGGGCCATCCTGGGTTCTACATGACCGGTCGGTTTGCCGGTCCAGTGGGAGAGCAGGTCCCAGGTGCCCAGGCGCAGGTGTTCGGGCACAAGGAGCCAGGTACCCACGAGGTTGCCGGAAATCTTGTTACACAGTAACTGCCGGACCTCGCGTTCGATGCTGCGCTCATCACAGAGCTCAACGCGACGTGTGGCCCTTGTTCGTTGGGTTTCGATGTGTGGCAGATCGGGCGCGGGAAAGGGAAGATGGAGTTTTTTTTTGGAGCCCGTATTCGTTGATGATCCGTTCAACGCTCCGGATCGCAATCGGGTAACCGTCTTGACGCAGTTTGGAGGCGATGACCTCGGCGGTAGCTTTCGGGTCAAGGAACCGGGTTCGGACGACCAGCTTGGTGACCCCCCGGGTACGCCGATAGTTACTCTGGGGCCCCTTTTTGTGCTTGATCAGGCCTTCGAGGCCCTTTTGGGCGAAGGCGTCCCGAATCTGGTAGTAACGGGATTTAGAATATTGGAAGTTCTTTGCAGCTTGGCCGGGCCCGATTTCGGTGCACTCGCCCTCGAGGAGCATGATCAGTTTCAAGGTAGCCTCATCGTTTGGGGGAATGGACAAAGAGCCGCGAGGACCGATGAGCATGGATTTGCTTCGATCATACGTAAACATGTGTGCCCCTCCTGTGCTAAGCTTAATGGACGGAACAGCAGATGCCAAACAGGGTAGCAAAGGGGGGGAGAAAAGTCCACTCTATTATGGCGGTATAATGACAGGTGTGGCGATGATTGCAATGGGGGCATGTACCGTCACGACACCAGTTTTTCTATATACTCTTAGCCGGGTGCCGTGAAGGCGGGCGTAGGCGGCATACCAATCTCCGCCACATTATTATAGACTTTTCTTGTTATTGTACTGCGGTCAACTCGCTGTTCTGGCTGCATTTAAAGGGGCGACGGAAGGCGCATAAAGTCCAATAAACTACCCCTGGAAAATGACTGCCTCTGCGGGGATGACGGCAAGTGCTATGGTGGGGATGATAGCGCCTTTGCTTTGACCTTTGACCTTTAACCTTAGACCTTTCACCTTGACCCTCTTGCCTGGATGGTTTTTGCGGGAAATTTTGTTAAACTTCTGGCTTGATTCTTCATGAACTCGTCGAATATGGCAAGCGCGGCACGCACAAACGGAAGGAGCCGTTCCGATGAAGAAAGGAATCCGTTTCGAAAAACATGTTCAGAAGTCCACGTTCCACAACCCGATGCTCGGAAACAAGCTGGACACCCAGGAGATCACGATCCGAAGGGACCCCTTGACCGGGCACCAGAGTGCGTTCAACCCATCCCTGGAAGACAAGGTGGCCGTCTTCTTCGGCCCGAGCGACCAGGCCCTGATCGATCGGCTGGCCCAGGAGAGTCAGGCCCGGTGCTTCCTCTGCGGCGACAACTGGAAGCTCGCAACGCCGACCTATCCGAAGGAACTCGTCCCGGAAGGCCGCATCCAGGTGGGAGAGGCCGTCCTGTTTCCCAACCTGTTTCCCGTGGCCCATGTCCATGCAGTGATCCGCGTGGGTGACAAGCACTACGTTCGGCTCGGGGATTTCGACCCGGGCATGATCCTGGAGGCCTTTCAGGCTTCGTCGCAATTCGTGAAGGCCCTTTCCAAGGGGGAGCCCGATGTTCGCTACATCACGATCAACGGAAACTACCTCCATCCCGCCGGCGCCAGCATCCCCCACCCCCACTTCCAGATTGCCGGCGCAGACCTGCCGTTCACCTACATGGAGGCCCTGTTCGACCACAGCAGGCGCTATCTCCGGGAGCAGGGAAGCTGCTACTGGTCCGACATCGTCGAGGTCGAGAAGGAACTCGGGGAACGCTACATCGGGGAGACCGGGCCGGCCTGCTGGATCGCCTCGTTCTCGCCTCAGGGCACGAACGAGATCCTCGGAATCCTCCCGGAAAGGAGGGACTTCCTCGAAATGGACGACGCAGACCTCGAGGGCTTGGCCCAAGGCCTGTCTTGTGTCCTCAAGGGCTACGATTCGATGGGGGTCTCCACGTTCAACTTCGCGGTCTACTCGGGCCCCCTGGGCGAGCAGGACGACTCGTTCCGGTGTACCATCCGGATCATCTCCCGGCAGAATGTGTACGAGAACTACCGCACGGATGACTACTTCCTTCAGAAGCTGCTCCGCAACGAGCTGATCCTCACGCCTCCCGAGATCCTGGCCGCAACGATGCGCGGAATCATGGAAAGGAAATAGCCGTGGAGAAAGGGCCTCGCACGGAAACCATCCCCGTCACGATCGACAAGAGCCACATCATCACCATCGGTGAAAGGCTGTATGCGGAAAGCATCGAGTTCATCCGCGAGATCGTGAACAACTCGTACGATGCGGACGCGACAGTCGTGAACGTAAAGATCACCGATGAGACCGTGGAGGTCCGTGACAACGGGACCGGCATGGATCGGGAGGGCCTCAAGCAGTACTTCAACATCGGTTCCCCGTTCAAGATCGAGGCCTCGCGCTCGCCCGTCCATCATCGGCAACGGATCGGCCAGTTCGGGATCGGGAAGTTTGCGACCTTGTCCGCGTGCAGGCGATTCGAGGTGACGACCCGGAAGGGACCCTTTGCTGCTCGGATCGTTTTTGACAAGGAGGACTGGGAGGCGGCCGGAGACACCTGGAACCTGCCGATGGAGGTCCTTCCCCCTGAGGCCCGCAGCGAGGACGGCACGACCGTGCTCCTTATCGGGCTCCTGCGAACGTTCGAGCCCCGGGACATCGAGTCGAAGATCATCGAAGGGACTCCGCTTAAGGCGCCGCTCTTCAAGGTGAACCTGAACGGGCATCGGATTTATCCTCGCAGCCTGTCCGGACATCGCATCCCCGTCCTCGACGGGACCCCTTTCGGGCCCGTCACGGGTGAGATCGTCATCCTGCCGGAGACGGCTGCGAAAAAGGAAGACCTCGGGATCGAGGTGAAGGTCAAGCAGGCAACGATCAAACGGGAACTGTTCGGCATGGAGACTTGGGGAAAGGCCATGGCCCGGGTTCGCGGAGAGATCCATGCGGACTTCCTGCCCATCACGAGCGACCGGAGCGGGTTCTTGAAGGATTCCGCCGAATACAGGGCCTTTGAGGAACTCATGGGGCGCGTCATGGGAGAGGTCAAGCGGGCCCTGCAGGCCCTGAGCACGAAGAAGGAAAAGAGGGTCGTGAGCCGAGCCCTGAAGGAGACCCTGCAGCGCGTTTACCGGGCCCTTGCCCTGAACCCCGACTTCTCCCCCTTTGGTGCCTTGCCCCTTGCCGGAAGCGGGCAAGGGGTTGGAGGGGCGGCCAAGCAGGCGGCCGACAAGAAGGGCAAGGACGGAGAGGAGGTGCAGCCGGAGCCTGCCCCGCCGAAGGGCCCGAAGAAACGCAAGAGAAAGCCCAAAGTGAGAGAACTCACCCCGAATGCCGTGATCAAGAACATGCGGTTCGGCGACTACGGCGTTTCCTGCGTGGTGGACAGCTTCGGGGAAGACGGCCCCGAGGTCTTCTCGGAAGAGACTATCATTTACGTAAACAGGGATCATCCCCTCTACAAGCGGGAGTGCAAGAAATTCGACACCCAGATCCTGAACCTTGCCCGGCTGCTGACACAGGAAATCGCCTTGATGAAGGACCCGCGGGACCCGCGGCAGGCATTCGAACGGCAGAGCAAGCTCCTCCGCGATGCGTTCATCGAAACATCCTGAAGAAGAAATGTTCAACGACACTTGCCAAGTGTTGCTGATTTTAGTACAATCGTACCAAAATTAGCAACACTAGAGAGCCCAAGAAGATGGTGCCATCAACACTCAAGCGCCTGTTTTCCTCTAAATTACGGGTGAAAGTACTCTCCCACTTTTTCTTCCACCCGGGCGAGACGTTCCATGTGCGTCGACTGGCGGCAGAGTTAGTTGCGTCCCCAGGATCCGTTGGGCGGGAGCTTGCCCACTTGGAGAAGGCTGGTATCCTGACTTGCCGCACCGTTGGAAACCAGAAACGCTACACCTTGCGGGAAGATTCACCGATCCTGGATGATCTGAGGAACATATTCCTCAAGACGGCCGGGGCCGGTGCGGAACTCCGAGCCGCATTGCAGAAGATCGCCGGAATCGAACTCGTCTTCATCTACGGTTCTTACGTAAGCGGGGAGGCGCATGCAGCGAGCGATATCGATCTCATGGTAATCGGCGACGTTACCGACCGGGATCTGGCCCCGACGGTCGCACGAGTGGAGCGGCGGCTGAAGCGGCAGATTGATTACGCCCTGTACACGCGCAGCGAGGCGGAACAGAGGGTTAAAGCAAAGGGCGAGTTCGTCCGCGAAGTTTTGCTAGGACCCAAGATCGTATTGATAGGAAGCCCGGATGACAGATTACTCCGAGTTGCTTGACCAGGGACGTGTCAAGCGGGCCG
>JAUWSZ010000464.1 GCA_030609865.1 bacterium
CGAACCAGACCGCATCATCGCAGGCGTAGTATTCCCCTTCCGCCCGGATGACCGGCGTCGACGTATTCGCAGCGTAGGTCATTCCGGTTCCCGAGACAGCCTCGAACTTGGGCTCACCATCGTATTTGACCGACAGGGTCGCTTTGTTTGGGTCGATGGCCGCTGTCTGGGGTATCTGCGCATCCATCACCGCGTCTTTGGCCACATCCGTACCGGGCACCGCATACAGCACCGTGCCCATCTCCGAATCCTCGGGGATGGCGGCAAAGTCCGGAGAGAGGTCCTTGCCGGCCACGTATCGCCACGGCCCTTCCAATTTGGCGCTAGCATACCAGCGCCCTGCGAGCAGGACATAGTGATACTGGTTCTTTACATGGAGCAGTACGTCACTATCCGTGTTGCTCATGTACAGCAGATCGGTCCCGGAGATGGGCGTGTACTCCGGTTCACCCTTGCTGGAGATGAGCTCGGTCGCCTCGGTCGCAACAATGATCTTGGGCGGCGAACCCGGCTCCTCCTCGTCCTCCGCCGCTTCGGGGTCCTCTGCGCCGGGCTCGGGCTTCGGGGCGCGGGCGGCCACCTCGGACGGCACCTTCTCAGCCACGGTCCAGTCACCCTGGATGTCCGTGGCTACATACCAGGTATCCACGTCCGCACTGAGGTAGTAGGTCTTCTCCGCGGACGCGAACAGAATCGTAAACGGGGTATTGATCACCCGCATCAGCTCGGAACCCTCTTCCTTCTGGAGACGAGGCTCACCGTCCAGGATCACCAACACCGCCGGCTCGGACACGAACAGGATCTTGGGTGGATCCGTGTTGATCTTCTCCGCGGCCTGTACCCGCTTTTCCGCAAGCTCCAGGGTGGCCAGCAGGCGGTCCAGGGAGATCGGGATCTGCCATTTCGGGATCTCTTCCTCGAGCAGGGCTGCAAGCTTGTTGGCTTTCTGTTCATCCGCCTCGGGAAAGCGCACATTGGTAATCGAGACATCCGCAATGGTGGCGGTTCGTTCAGCACGGTCCGTGTCCATGCGCGCGTCGAACCATATGGCGCCGTAGACGGGCTCGGTCGATCCCTTGAGCTCCACCGCAACGGCAGCACGCCCCTCGAGTCGGTTGCCTTCCATCTTCTCCGGCTGGGGCTGGTAGATCACGACCACACCTTCAGGGGTGACGATGTCTCGCGGCCAGTCCTCGTCCTCCGTGGCTATTGCAGCGGCCGGGAGGAGGACCAGAACGAAGAGTGCAACCCAGCAGAGACGCGGTATTGCTTTCATGACTCGGCATTTTTCCGACATACGTTTCCTCCGGCGTCTGGCGTCCGGTTGTCAGGTGCTTGCCCTTCGGTCGGCAATGGCTTGAACAGCCCGAACCCAGTCCTTGATAGCCATGTAGATGAGATTTGAGTGCTTGGTTTCTTTCATCACGCCTTCCACATCCACAATATACCAACAACGGCGGTTGAAGTGGGCTTTTCAGGCACGATCCTTCGATGAGGAGTGTGAGAGCTCCATGCCTACCAGACGGGCGACGAGAACCACGAGATAGATCTGGCCGAAGATGGCCTCCAGGACGGACAGGTTTCTCGCGACCGGGGTAGCACCCGTGATGTCGCCGTACCCGAGGGTGGTCAGGGTCGTAAAGCTGAAGTAGATTGCCTGCCCCAAGCCGGCACCTTGGAAGGCTGCAGGGTCCCCCTGAGCAATGACTGCCCCCCCCGCGAGAAACGTGCCGGGATTCAGAAACTCCAGTAAGGAATAGAGGATTGCGAAGATCAACCCGAGCAAGAGGTAGGAGCAAAGGGCAGCGCAGATCTTGTCGAAGGTCACCCTTTCCGCCCTGAGCGCATGGCGCAGGAGGGTTCCTGCGATGAATGTGAAGAACATCAGCGAAAGGATACTTCGTGGAACAGCGAAGGATGTTGATGGGTCGAAGTGGTCCAGCCAGATCAGCGCCACCGCAGGCAAGAGGATTGCCAAAGCGATCACGAGGAAGGCCTTCCTCTGGCTTGCAGAGTAGGCGCCCAGGATCAATACTGCGGTGAACAGGCCATCGAATATCGAGATGCCCGTATCGTCAGTCGTTAGAAATGGCCCCAAGAAGATGAATACCATCAAAGAAATCAACAAGAAGAAGAATCTCCGACTGCCTGTAAACATCCAAACCGGCAGGATCCGTCTGTCGCCCATATCTCGCTCCCATGAGAATCATCAGTTCTGCCTTGGCTGCAAAGACCAGGGGTGTCACAGAACAGTTAGCGCAACACGAGGTAAATGGCAAGTCGGTTTCATGTCGAAGACCGTGTTTGACCGTAATCCCTTCGATTCCTATACTTTCCCGATAACCGGCCAGAAGAGCAAAGGAGGACGTGCCCATGGAATTCGAGAGGGTAGCACTTGGACGCACAGGGCTGTCGGTCAGCCCCATCGGGATCGCCTCGAGCTACGGCACCAACGAGGCCATGGTAGAGGAGGCCGTGGACCGCGGCGTGAACTACCTGTACTGGGGCGCCCTGCGAACGAAGAAGATGGGCCGTGGGATCCGGAGCGTTGCTCGCAGAAAACGGGACGATCTTGTCATTGTTGCGCACACGATGACCCGAAGCCCCTCGACATTAACGAAGGTGGTTCAGAAGAGCCTGAGGCAACTGGGTATCGATTGCCTCGACGTGCTCCTGCTGGGAGGGCACAACAAGACGCCCGATCCCCGGCTGATCGACCATGTCTCCAAGCTCAAGGACCAAGGACTCATTCGATTTTCCGCCCTGTCCGGCCACCACCGCCGCCTGTTCCCCGAGCTAGAAAAGGACAAACAGATCGACATCTTCCACGTCCGGTACAACGCCGCCCACCGCGGAGCGGAGCGGGAAATCCTCGATCAACTGCCCGAACAAAACGGCCCCGGCGTGGTCTCATTCACCAACACCCGCTGGGGATCCCTGTTGAAATCCGCCAACATGCCGCCCGGCGAGTCCGCTCCTTCTGCCGCCGACTGTTACCGGTTCGTGCTGACCCATCCGAAGGTCCACGTGGCCGTTTGCGGCCCGAACAGCATGGAGCAGTTGAGGGAGGACCTCGAGGCGTTGGAGTTGGGGCCGATGAGCGAGGTGGAACTCGATCGCATGCGGCGGATCGGGGACCACGTCTACAAGAACGTCAACCCCTTGAAGGCGCAACTCTCGGGAATCATGACGATTCGATTGCGGTCGTAGGGGTGAAGGTCGGATGGAAGAATGAAACCCGCCGAAGGCAATCAACGAATCGGGATACCGGCCTACTTCACGTCCCACGCGTGGGTGGAGGCCGGCTTCGACTACGCGGACCTGTTCGAGACGAAACAGGGCCGGCTGATGTTCAGGGCCCTGGAGCCGCTGTTCCAGCTCCTCGGGTTCCTGGGGCCTGCTGTTCGTCTCCACAACGAGTATCTCTTCGTTCGTCATTACGCGCACGAGGCGAGGCTTCGCCAGATCCGGCCAAATTGCATTGTTGAGATCGGGGCCGGGCTTTCGCCCCGGGGGATCGCCTTTGCCTCTGCGGATCCGGATCTTCGATACATCGAAGTGGATCTGCCCAACATGGTCGAGGCCAAGAGGAGCGCGCTGGGCAACTTTCAGAGACCCCCAAACTATTTCCTCGGCTCGGCGGACCTGCTTGCCGACGATTTCATCGACTCCTTGCCTGAGATGCCGAGGCCTGGGGACCGTGTGGC
>JAUWSZ010000693.1 GCA_030609865.1 bacterium
GAAGGAAGATACAGGGCAATAATCTTCCATTTCTGTTTGGAAAGCTCTTGGATGAGATTGAGACCGAGAAACCCGGTGGCTCCTGTTACAAAGGCTGTTTTCGGCATAGTGAAACTCCTTTGGAAGTTTCACATACTGTAATGGATGGAGCGACAGGTTTCATTAACCTAGGTTAAGAGGACTCGTTTTCTCGCAGTCTTTTTCGAATGCGGCTCAGGGCGACGGGAGTCATTCCCAGATAGGAGGCGATGTGGTACTGACGGATCCTGTCCTCTACACCCGGAAAGCGTTCCCTGAATTTCTTGTATCTCGTTTCGGCACTGTCCGAAAGAAATTCGCTTTCCCGCCTTTCCTTCTCCACGAAGAGCATCTGGGCATACTTCGCGTTAATGACTCGCCAACAGGCGTGCCCCTGAAGCCTCTTGGCATATTGATCCAGACTGATGTACAGAAGGTCCGAGTCCTCGAGCGCCTGGATATCGTACCAGGAAGGCGTGTGCTCCAGGATGGCGCTGAAGGCGGAAAGCATCCGTCCCTCGGCCCGGATAGCGAGAACCTTTTCCTCGCCTGATTCGGTAACGAAAAACACCCGAAATATCCCGAAAACAATGTAGGCCATCTTGTCGGGAACAGATCCCGCCCGAATGAAATACTCGTTCTTTTTCAGGTGAAGATGCCTGAGATGCAAGATCGCCTTCTCCGCCTCCTCATCTGGAATCTCTGCAAAAGAGCCCAGCGTAGCACGCATGGAAGCCAGCCATTCGGGTTTGATTTGCTTCATTTATGGGGGTCCAGACTTCTGAAATTGTGGAAGAACCGGTCACCGATCCTCGTCCGCCTTCGAGGCTGCTTTCCTCCTCTGGCGCACGACCTCGTAGAAGAGGACCCCGGCTGCCACCGAAGCGTTCAGGGAATCGATCGGACCGATCATAGGGATGGAGACGAGCCCTTCGCAGAGCTTCTTCACGACAGGCCGAAGACCTTTCCCCTCTCCGCCGATGACGACGCAGACATCCCGGCAGAAGTCCTGGTCATAGATCTCGTCCCTCGCAGACGCATCCGCGCCAAAGACGAAGATGCCCTCCTCCCGAATCCTTCTCAGGGCCTCTGCCGCGTTGCCCACACGGACGAGGGGCACCCACTCGGCCGACCCGGCGGACGCCTTGACCGCTGCCGGCGTCAGCGGGCTGGTCCGGTGTTTGGGAAGGAGGACCCCCTCGACCCCAGACGCGCACGCGGTCCGGATGATGGCGCCAAGATTGTGCGGGTCCTGCACCTCGTCGAGGAGGGTGATGAAGCGACGTTTCTCTTTGGGGAGTTGTTGCAGGAAGGGCTCGAGTGCGAGGGTTTCGATCCCGGAAACGAGTGCAAGGACCCCCTGGTGCTTCGTGGTACCCGCCTTCGCGTCGAGGGAAGCCCGGTCCTTGAACGAGACCGGAATTCTATGTTGCCTTGCCTGCTCGAGAATGCGCTGAACCGCGGTCCCGGAACGTCCGAAGGCGACCCAGATCTTCTCGGCGCGGCCTCCCTTACTCTTCAATGCCTCCAGGACAGGCTGGACCCCATAGATCCATCGTGGCCCAGGGTCCCCCACCGCGACATCGGTGCTCCTTGCGCTGATGTTGGCTGTCCGAAAGCCGTTAGCCGTTAGCGCCCGACCCTTCCGCCCTGTTCGTTCGGGCTCGGGCGCGCAAGCGGGCGCGGGGCCTGATCCCTGATCCCTGATCCCTGGCCCCTGACCCCTTTGACCTTTCGCCTCAGGCTTCGTCGCCCTAGAGGTCGGCTTTGTGCGTTTGGCCATGATCCTCGAGGAGACCCAAAATGTGATCCACCGCCCCTTCGACCGGTACCGTGATCGCCTCGGCTTCTTTGCGCAGCTTCACCTCGATCTTTCCTTCCTTCAACTGCCTGGGGCCGATCGTCACCCGGAGCGGAATGCCGATGAGATCCGCATCCTTGAACTTCTTGCCGGGACGTTCGTCCCGGTCATCGAGCAACACCTCCACGCCCTTCTGTTGCAGGGCCGTGTACAGGCCTTCCGCGATGGTCTGAACCTTCGCGTCATTGGGATTCAGGGCGGTCAGGATGACCGTAAATGGGGCGATCGGAAAGGGGAAACAGATTCCGTCGCTGTCGTGATTCTGTTCGATCGCAGCCGCCAGGGTCCTGGCGACGCCGATCCCGTAGCACCCCATCCAGACAGGTCTTTCCTTGCCGTCCGGGTCCAGGTAGGTTGCCCGCAGGGTTTCACTGTACTTCGTGCCCAGCATGAACACGTGGCCCACCTCGATCCCCCTCCTCTCCTCCATCTTCTTTCCGCACCTGGGACAGCCATCGCCTTCGACGGCAACTCGCAGATCGGCAAACTGTGCGTTCTTCAGATCCCGGTCCGGGTCGAAGTGAAGGTAGTGGTGGTCTTCCTTATTCGCACCCACGACCACATCCCCCATGGCCCTGATCTCTTCATCGGCCAGGATGGGCAGAGACATGCCGACCGGCCCCACATAGCCTGCCGGCACACCAAGGATCTCCTTCACTTCCTCCGGGCCGGCGAGGGCGGCCGTATCCACACCCAGCACTTTCTGGATCTTGTACTCGTTCGCCTCGCGGTTCCCCCTCACCAGGATTGCGTAGTC
>JAUWSZ010000390.1 GCA_030609865.1 bacterium
CGGCAAATGTCAAGGATTTTGTGTGGGATCGACAAGAGAGCGAGTCCCGTCTTCAATCCGGTTTCGCGAAGAACGTGACGTCCGGCTCGGAGGCCTCTGCGTAGGCCTCGGTCAGGTATTGCTCGTACCGCTCATCGCCCTCCACGAAGGCCTTGAACAGGGAGACCGTGTAAAGGTTCGTGATGCGGTGGGCCTTCTCGACGTCCAGGGATGGCGGGCCGCACGGCGCCGTGAATTCGGCCCCGAGGAGCGAATCGATCACCGCCTGGGGCACGCCCCTGTCGCGCATCCCCTGGATCAGATCACAGGAATTCGAGAAGGAGAAGTGCACCGCGTCCTCGAGGTTCGCCTGGAAGACCGGATGGGGGATGAGCTCGAAGGGTCGGTCGTTGTTCTCTTCGATATGCACAATCGGCGTTCCCTCTCCCTGCCGAGGGAGAGAAGGAATCCCACGATGCCAAGGGATTGCCGCGTGCTTGTGCATTTCGGCGCTCCTGGGATATGATAAAAATTTCTCTCGACCCGAAAGGCGACGTCATGAGTAAGCTCGGTTCCTACGGGAAGGACCTTTTCAACTCGATCCTGAGTTTTCACTATCTCCTGCCGGTTACCGCCGTCGTCCTCATCCTGATCCTGGGCGCTGCCCTGTACAACGTATCCGAGGAAAGCGGCTACATGCGCGAGCAACTCCGGGCGGATTTCAATCAGCAGCAGCTCATCCTGGCCCGTCAGGCCGCCCTTCGCATCGACGAGGAGCTGAAAGACATCTCTGCCGAGGTGCACCGGCTGAACCAGGCATTGGGAGAGGCGGTCCCGTCCACGGCCCTTCACACCTACATGCGAGCTACCCTGGACTACACCCACGACAAGGGCCTGAAGGAGATCGGACGGATCTCGGCGAAAGGGGAGGTCCTGGAATCGGTCCGCACCACCGACTTGCCGCTCCTGGAACACCCAAAGATTCCGGCGGGGTGTCTCGCGGATGAATCTGCGACCATCGTCCTCGGGCCGCTCCAGGTGCGAAACGAGAAATCAGGGGACACGGTCGTCGTCGGCCTCGTCTGCTCGCCCATGCGGGGCAAACGCTTCGAGGGCCAGATCCTCTACGGCCTGCTGGACGTAACGCACCTGCTGCGCACGGCCACCGAAGGCATCCGTTCCGGCAAGACCGGCTATGCCTGGGTGCTGGATGAACAGGGCACCTTTCTGTACCACCCGGATCGCGACTTCGTCGGCAAGAACGCCTTCACGGCCCGTACCGAGCGGGAGCCCTACATCAGCTTCAACGAAATCAATCGGATCATGAAGGAGCGAATGCTCACCGGCGAAGAAGGGTCAGGGAACTACGTGAGCGGTTGGCATCGAGGGGTGGAGGGAGAGATGGCGAAGCTCATCGCCTATTCGCCGGTGCGGACCCCCACACTTCCGTCAGGACGACTCTGGTCCGTGGCCGTTTCCGCGCCCACGAGCGAGGTTGCCGCAACGGTGGACAAGATGCGCAGCCGGCACCTGATGACCGAGATCGCCATCATCGCAGTGATGTTCGGATTCGCCCTGCTGGTCGTGGTCTACCAGAGGCGGAGCACGAGATCCCTGAAGCGGAAGGTGAGCGTGCAGGAGGAGTTCATCTCCTCGGTCGCGCAGAACTCGGTGGACGCCATCATCTTCATCGACACCGAGAACCAGGTGCAGACGTGGAACAAGGGGGCCGAGATGATCTTCGGTTACACAGCGGATGAGATGCTGGGGAGCCGATTCCGGCGGCTGATTCCGCCGGACATCGACGCGGAGGAAGAACTGGACCGCATTGCGGAAGAGGTTCGTGAAAAGGGGTTCCTGCGGAACTACCAGGCACAACGGATCACCAAGGCCGGAAAACGCATCACCGTGAACATCTCCCGCACGATGCTGCACGACAAGGAAGGGGAACCGTTGGGCAGTACGGCGATCATCAAGGACGTGAGCGAAAAGGTGGAGATGGACAAGCACATCTACAACACGGAGAAGCTCGCGTCCATCGGGATCCTGGCCGCCGGGGTGGCACACGAGATCAACAACCCCCTTGCCGTCATCCTGGGGTTTGCCGACCTTTTGAAGGAGAAGTTCGAAGAGGGCTCGTCCGAGAGAGAAGACGTGGAGCTGATCGAGGGCAACGCCAACCATGCGAAACAGATCGTCGAGAACCTGCTCGGCTTTGCCCGCATCACGGAAGGCCTGGAGGATCATGTCGACATCAACGATGCACTGACCACGGTGAGCAACATCATTCAGAACACACTGATGACCAAGAAGGTGGAATTTGTGGCCGACATCGACGAAAATCTCCCCCCGGCGGTCGGTGATGCCCGCGAATTCCAGCAGGTCGTGTTCAATCTCATCAACAACGCAGTGGCCGCCATGGATGAGAACGGGGGGACCCTGACCATGAAGGCATGGGCAGAAACTTCCAGGGTGCTCGTCCAGATCGAGGACACGGGTGGCGGGATCCCGGACCGGATCAAGGGGCAGATCTTTGACCCCTTCTTCACGACGAAGAAGGTGGGGCAGGGGACCGGCCTGGGCCTTTCGCTCTGCTACGGGATCGTTCAGAAATACGGAGGCAGAATCGATTTCACCAGTGTGTCCGGGGAGGATGCCCCGGACGTGCAGTGTGGAACCACCTTCACGGTGTCCATGCCTCTGTACGAGTCCTGAGCACCGTCATTCCCGGGACTAAAAAAGGGGACGCACCTCTTTTCTTACGCCGTATTTTTCCTCCTATTCTTTTTGCTGTCACCCGGGATTCTCGGAACAAACATCGACACGCGACGCCGGTACTCCCTGTAGCTCGTACCGAACCGACGCTCGAGTTCCGGCTCCTCCACCATCTTCAGTTCGATCACGTTTAGAAGTACGAACACCGGCGTCCACACGAAGACCAATGATGCGGAATGCAGGAAGAACCCCAACCCGAACAGGCATGCGAAGCCCCCCGTCATCATCGGGTTGCGGGACCACGCATAGGGCCCCACCGTAACGAGCTCGCGCGGAGGATATAACTGCACGTGCGTCCCCATTTCTTTCCATAACCACACCACGCACCAGGCCGAAAGCACCAGACCTGTCGCCAGGAGGACCACTCCGATGACCGAGCCCGGCGCCCCGGGAAGGAGCTTTGGAAAACCGAGTGCTCGATCCATGGATAGGCTGCCAAAAACAACCAAGCAAATGATGCCGGCCATCATGACAGGCCCAACAGGCGTCAGAAGAATCCGCCGGCGCATGGAACCTGTCGCGACTGAGTGGAACCAATCGACTATCCCCATCTCTTTGCCCTTCCAAAGTGCGTTGGCAGAACGGGGGAGCTGAGTGGATTGGCACGAGCGCACCAAGGGACAATTCCGCTCACGCGATTGGTTCTACCTCTGACAGTTTTTTGGAGCCTGAATAAACCTCTTCGATTTTCAATACTGCTGCAGCATGGCCCGGGTGCTTTTGGGGATTCCATTTCTTCATATCATCAAAGAGATCACCTTTTTTGTGGTATTCAATTCTTCCCTTAGCCTGATAGGATTTCCCTTCTTTTGTTATGAAGAGAATCGATCCTTTGCTGCCTTCAAGTATGTTTTCCAGTGTTTTAGAAAAATAGTTATTCGCGACGACGATACTATCTTCGCTGAATTTCGACACGCAGGTAACGTATATCGCATTCGGCATTCCATCTCCATTCACAGTTGACAAAATGACGGGACCTTCCCGATCGTCCCATGCTTTACTCACTTCTTCCGGTAATGATGCCATAATAGTTCTCCTTTGTAGTGTGTCGGCAACGATCACAAAAAGGGGACGCACCTCTTTTTCTGCCAAGCTCGCCTCGTTTATCTCAAGGAGCTTCACCTCGTTCTCGCACCGGACGGCATCTTCGGGGTGATCTTCAAAATAGGTCTTGAAGCCTTTGACGCTGGCGCTCCGCAACTGATCACAGTATTCCCTCGCGAAAGAGGCTGAAGATGGATATTGTACCATTCGGAGATAAAAAAGGGTGGAGCCCGTCTTGGCCCCACCCTTTCGGAAGGCAGTTCTGATTGTGTGTGTCGTCCGGGCTATGCCGGCACCTCAGCCTCAGCCGCTCGGCGGCTCATCCCATCAATCCGGATTGAGACATTCGCCCTCGCTGGCCACGCTGACTCCTGACCCTGCCGCCACACACACGTTGTCGTAGGTCGTGC
>JAUWSZ010000658.1 GCA_030609865.1 bacterium
ATGGAAGAACTGGTTCGATTCGGAGTTTCCATCAGCGCCCACCTCTTGGGGCAGTTTGACCGACTCATCTCCCGGAAGGGATACGTGAATCGGTCCGAGGCGATAAGAGACCTCATTCGGAAGCATCTGGTGGAGCATGAATGGGAACAGGGCGACAAGGAGACGCTGGGCACCCTCACTCTTCTCTACAGCCATCATGTTCGGGAATTGCCCGACCGCCTGGAACACCTACAGCATGAGCATTATCATCGCATCATCTCCACCATGCATGTTCATGTGGACGAACAGAATTGCCTGGAGGTGGTGGTCCTGAGGGGCAAACCGGCGGAGATTCGATCTCTGTCCGACAGCATTCTGGGGGTAAAGGGGGTCAAACACGGTCAGCTGGTTATGACTTCCAAAGGACAGGAACTGGACTAGGAGGCCCTGCCCGGCCGGGATCAGGCCCCGTACCCGGTACAGTGGCTGGTGGCAAGTGGCCCCCCCCAT
This sequence comes from bacterium, assembly GCA_030609865.1. The sequence continues at coordinate 490 of JAUWSZ010000658.1, forward strand.
CTCCCAACCGTGTGCGTGTGTCTGCCCGATTTCTTGCTCTCAGCTGTTAGCCTTTAGCTATTAGCCCACCCCGCCTCTATTTGGTCATAGAAACCTGGTCCTTTGGGCCCGGATTCTTTACTTTGCGTTCATCCCGTTGGGGGTTGGGAGCTGACAGCTAAGAGCTAACAGCCAAGTTCGAGAACGGCCATCAGCCACTAGCCACTGGCCACCAGCCACTGGATAGGGGGCGACAGGTGGAGGGAGAAACATGTTGCGAGTATGTGTCTTCGGCAGTGGTGGGTGGGGGACGGCGCTTGCCCAGCTTTGCGCAGTCCGGGGGTATCGTGTGGCACAGTGGGTGAGGGAGTCGGAGGTTCTCGAGTCGATTAACGAACAGCATCTGAACCCCCTCTTCCTGCCCGATGTTCCCCTTTCCCCCGGTATCGTGGCCACGCGGGACGAGCGGGAAGCGCTGGACGGGGCTGACCTCGTCCTGCTGGTCATCCCTTCCCAGTTCATGCGTGAAGTGGTCTTGCGGATTCGCTACCTCCTTCCTGCCGAGGCCCCGATCGTCTGCTGCAGCAAGGGGATCGAGAAGGAAAGCCTGGAACTCATGTCCGAGATTCTCACCGGGGAGCTTCCCGGGAAGTACCACCCTTACCTGACCTACCTGTCCGGCCCGAGTTTCGCGAAGGAGGTGGCGGAGGGAAAGCCGGCGAATGTTACCGTTGCCGGGCAGAGCGAAAGCGTCCGGAAGAGGGTCCAGGAACTGATGGGCGGGGCTTCTTTCAGGATCTATACGTCTGCAGATGTGGCGGGGGTTCAAGTGGGGGGGGCCGTCAAGAACGTGCTCGCCATCGCGGTGGGTGCGTGCGATGCCATGGGCTTCGGCCTGAACGCTCAAGCAAGCCTGATCACGAGAGGGCTTGCAGAGGTCACCCGACTCGCTGTGGCCAAAGGGGCCAACCCGCTGACACTGAGTGGTCACGCGGGTATCGGCGACTTGGTCCTTACCTGCACGGGGTCCTTGAGCCGGAACCGAAGGGTGGGGTATGCGCTCGGAAGAGGGGAATCCTTGGAGAGCATCGTCAGCTCGATGAAGATGGTTGCCGAAGGGGTGGAAACGGCTCATTCCGTCTCGCATCTTGCCAAGAAGCTGGGCGTTTCCATGCCCATATCCGAACAGGTCGCCCTGGTCCTCCACCACGGGAAGCCGCTCGAACCGGCGGCGACAGAACTGATGGAGCGCCCCCTGCGAGAGGAACTCGACGAGAATGAGAAGGATCGGATTCCCTGATCCGCCACACAACAATACAACTAGAAAATGGCCTTCTCTTTCTTCGGTCGATCCTTTCTGCCCGGAAAAGACACGGATTTCAGGTGTGATTGGATCTTCTTGCAGATCACCTCCGGCCTCCTGGCGCTGAAGGCGTATACGCGGCGCTGGTCCGCCTCTCGAACGACGATCTTGACGGCAATTCCCTGGTCGGCCGGGACGTTGTACATGATCGAGCCGTCCGTTCCCTTGCGAATGCCCCACCCCAGATAGTCCCCAAGCTGATACCGGAATACCTCGGCGTTCAGGACATCCGCGTACGTGAACCGCTTTGAGAGCAGGTAATAGCCGAAGTGGATCCCCTTGGCCGACAGGGTGACCCGCAGGGACATGAAAATGTGCAGAACCCACAAGACGAAGACAAACACCAGGCACAGCGAGAGGTTGAGGGCATCGTTCGATTCTGTGTCCCAAACCGGGGAAAGCAGGTAGAAGCCGATCATGATGCCGAAGAAGCCGTAAACGACCACCCGCAGCCAGAGGGGGGCCGACAGGATCTCCTGATACTCGATCTTGCTCGGTCCCTTCGACCGTGCCGAGGACCGGGGACGAGGCTTCAGGTCGATGATTTTCGAGGAGGAATCCTTCTTCATGGTGCTTTTTGCCTCTCCCCTCTACGATACGGCCTTATATCATAAAAATCAAGGCTTTTAGGGAGGATAGGCGTTATGGAGGCTATACGCCGTCGAAGTTGGTCCGGGAAGAGTCCTGTCGGATCATCTTCCTCTGGGAGAGGTTCATGAACCACGAGGCAATCGAGGCCTTGGACTTCGGGATGGGAAGGCGCCGGAGGATGGACCGCCAAGAGTAGAACCCCCTGTACATTGCCTTGATGCCCTCTTCCAGCTGTTCCGCCGTGAAGTGCTTCGGGTGGATCTCTGCGATCACGCCAGGCCACCTCCCCATGTTTTTCTCGTCCCGCAGCCTTCCTTCGGCCACGAAGCGGTCGTAGATCTTTGTCCCCTTGTG
>JAUWSZ010000118.1 GCA_030609865.1 bacterium
GATCTCGATCACGACCACCTTTCCGGTGTCCGGGTCGTGGGCGAACTGGATGTTCGTGCCCCCGATCACCTGGATGCCCTCGACGATGTCGTAGGAGTATTTCTGGAGCCGGGCCTGGAGCTCCGGATCGATGGTCAGCATCGGGGCGGTGCAGAAGGAGTCGCCGGTGTGCACGCCCATGGCATCCACGTTTTCGATGAAACAGACGGTGATCATCTGGTTCTTGGCGTCGCGGACCACCTCGAGCTCGAGTTCCTCCCAGCCGAGGACCGATTCCTCGACCAGGACCTGGCCCACCAGGCTCACGGAGAGCCCGCGGCCGGCCACCACCCGCAATTCCTCCTCGTGGTAGACCAGCCCTCCCCCGGTCCCGCCCATGGTGTAGGCCGGCCGCAGGACGACCGGGTAACCGAGTTCGGAAGCGATCTTCAGGGCCTCGTCCACGCTCCGGGAGATCTTGCTCTTCGGCATCTCGATGCCGAGCCGGTTCATCGTGTCCTTGAAGGCCTGCCGGTCCTCCCCGCGCTCGATGGCATCCGCCTGGACCCCGATGATCTGGACCCCGTATTTCTCGAGCACCCCCCGCCTGTGTAGCTCGGAAGAAAGGTTCAGGCCGGACTGGCCGCCAAGGTTGGGAAGGAGTGCGTCGGGCCTCTCCTTTGCAACGATTTCCTCCATGGCGTCCGCGGTAAGGGGTTCGATGTAAGTCACATCCGCCATGCCCGGGTCGGTCATGATCGTGGCCGGGTTGGAGTTGACCAAGACGATATTGTAGCCGAGTTTCCGAAGGGCCTTGCATGCCTGTGTGCCCGAATAGTCGAACTCGCAAGCCTGGCCGATAACGATCGGTCCGGAGCTGATGATCATCACCTTCTTGATGTCGTCACGTTTCGGCATATAGCAATCTCCTTGGCGGGGGGCTGTGGGGCTAGGGGGTCGACAGGAAAATATCGCTATGTTTTCCTCGCAGATCTCGAATTGTTCGGTGCTGTCCTGGGTTCCGTCGGAGATTTGCGCCGGGCGACTTTCTTATGACAGGGGGAGGGAGAGACGGAGCCCAAGCAAATCGGAAACGGAACCCAGGACGGCACCGAACGGCTAGACTCTCCTTAAACATAGTGATATTTCCTAGATGTATTCGATGGTGGCCGGAGGCTTGGGCGTCAAGTCGTAGAGCACACGGGACACCTCCGCGATCTCGCCCGCGATCCGCTTCTCGAGCTTCCGGAGCACATCCCAGGGCAGATGCACAGGCTCTGCCGTCATGGCATCCTCGCTCTCCACGCAGCGGACCACGATCATGTGCCCGAACTCGCGCGAGCCATCCGCCTTGAGGCCGGTAGCCCGGTCCTTCAGGAGTGCGGCAAAACACTGGAAGGCCGGAATGCCCTTGGTTTCCTCCTCCACGATCTTGACGGCCTTGCGGACGATCTCGATTCTCTCCGGATTCACCTCACCCAGGCAGCGTGTCGCAAGGCCGGGGCCGGGGAAGGGCATGCGTTGGGCGATCTCCTCGGAGAGGCCGAGTCCGGCCGCCACCTGCCTCACTCCGGGCTTGAAGAGTTCTATGAGCGGCTCGATCACCTTGAAGCCGTACCCCGCTTCGGGGTCGATACCGATCTGCTCGAGTATGTTGTGCTGGGTCTTCACGCCCTTCTGCGTCTCGATGATATCCGGCTTGATCGTTCCCTGGAGAAGAAACCTCGCATCACTCGCCTTCACCACCTCACCGAGGCAGGTATAAAACGTATCTCGAAAGGCCTTGCGCTTTTCTTCCGGGTCCTCGATCCCCTTGAGGGCGGAGAAGAACCGATCCTTCACCTCGACGATTCTGACCCGGATCCCGAGGGGCTCGAAGGCGGCGGCAACGGACTCCGGCTCTTTCTCCCGCATCAGGCCGTCGTCCAAAAAAACCGTTTCCAACTGATCTCCCACGGCCCGGTGTGCCAGGGCGGTCACCACCGAGCTGTCCACCCCGCCCGAGAGTGCGTTGATCGCCCTGTCCTGTCCCACGGTTTCCCTGATCTGCGCCACCTTTTCCTCGATAAACTTCTCGACATCCATGTCTCTTTCCTTTCCTCGGGTCTGAAGGTCTTGCGGAGGCCCTCGATTTGACTGCGGGGACTCTAGCAAAACTGAACACCTCCTTCAAGGTGTTTGAAGGGGCTAAATGCAGCTGCAAACGAGGGGATTCGAAACCCGGTATTTCATAACATGGTTTGGGTCCTGCCTCATCCGACTCCAGAGAGTGTCCATCTCCCCGGCGATCTTGCGGCGTACAATACCGTCGAAGAACCATGTCCAAAACAAATGTTGAATCCCTACCAATCAGGTAGGGGGTGAACATCTGGGCAACTTATGACACACTAGGGGGCAGGCTGGCATAGTTGGGTAACTGCGTCAAATAGTTACTTTTTCCAGACCGAAGATATTGAGCACTTTTCCCCTTCTTCGGCCATCCACCATATGTAGTGGCTGCCAAATCCACGGGCCTCGGGGTTATCAAACACGTTTGGCAATTATTAGAACATTCTCATAGTCACAAAAACGTTGACCCGGACACCTGTGCTTTCGTACCATTACTATAGAAGGATCTTCAGTATGGTTGGCCAAGTCAAAATCCACCATTGTCTCGCATCTGCTAAACACACCTATAAGAGGAGACAGACTATGTTCTCACGACAGACGCTACCGGTCTGGGTTGGTCTCATTCTGCTTTCCGGTATGTTTCTCATGGGGCAGGATAGCTGGCCACCTCAGGATGGGACCTGTACAGATCCGCTGAATCCCTCGGCAGAATGTGGGGCAGATCATCATTGCATTCCACAACCAGGCTCTGGAAGCCAGGGGCTATGTATCTCTCCCACAGGCCAGGGAACACAATTCGAATACTGTGTGCAGGATGTTGATTGTGGCGACATCTATCGTTGCAGTTCGATCGGCGCGACCTCTAACATCTGTTTGCAGTGGTGCAGAGTTGGATTTGATAGCGATTGTATCGGTTATCCTGATGACAACTGCATATCGCTGGCTCCTTCTGTCTATATCGGCAGCCAGGAATGGGGCATATGCGACACGGTGGGTACTGCGCCGGATGAATGGAGCTGTTCAGCGGGTATCTACGCCGCCTCGGATGGTTGCGACTGCGGTTGTGCCGTTTTTGATCCTGACTGTGCAAATTCCACTAAGTCAGTCTGCGATTACTGTGATCTAACGGGGGGCTGTGCCGAGGGTAATGCGGACTGCTCGTTATGGGGCTGCACAGACGTTTGGTGTCCTATAGATCCGACAGACAACTCAATCTGTCTGTGAAGTAGAGTGACCAGCCGAAGGGCCCCCGATTCCGTATGAACGGAGGATGTTCATACTCCGGGCATGGCTCGTTCCACTGAGGCATCGACCGAGCCGGTTCACCACAAGATGTTGGGGTGCGGGAAGATGGGAAGAGAGTGACGGTTCCTGCTATGAGGTGCAACACAGGCCAACTCTCCGAATTGCACATATTGCGAATAGGCGACAACGAAAATTGAGAATGATCGTCGTCCGCTCTGAGAAGGAGGTGTCGCTATATTTCCCCTCGGCCCGCTAGCCCAGGACAGCCCCCTTGGCGGCGCTGCTGACGAGCTTCCGGTATCGACTCATGTAGCCCGGTGGCACAGGCTTCTGAACAGGCTGCCAGACCCTGCGCCGCTGCTCGAGCGCTTCGTCGGAAAGGTCCACAGAAAGGGAGCGGTTGGGGATATCGATCGTGATCTCGTCCCCGTCCTCCAGGAGGCCGATCGGGCCTCCCACGTATGCCTCAGGGGACACATGTCCGACGCAGGGCCCCGAGGTAGCGCCCGAGAAGCGGCCATCCGTGATCAGCGCTACCCGGTTCAGACCCGACATGGCGAGTTGGAGGGTCACGGCCAGGATCTCGGGCATGCCCGGCCCCCCTTTGGGGCCTTCGTACCGAATCACCAGGACCCGGCCCTCTTCGATCTTCCCTCCCTGGAGCGCATCGAGGGCCTCCTGCTCCCCGTTCATGATCAACGCACCGCCGGTGAAGGTCATCATCGACGGATCCACGGCAGACTGCTTGACCACAGCGCCTTCCTGTGCAAGGTTTCCGTAGAGAACCACGGTCGCCCCCTCCGGCAGGCGAGGCTTGTCCAGCGGCGGAATCACGCTCTCATCCTCGACACGGGCATTGGCGACGATTTCGCCCAGCTTCTGACCGGAGACGTTCAGGCAGTCAAGATCCAGCATGCCGCTGATGCGGCTCATCACGGCGGGCACCCCGCCCGCTCGATAGAGGTCCACGATTCCGTGCGGCCCGTTCGGGGCGATTCCCAGGAGGGTGGGGATCTTCTTGTTCATCTCGTTGAACCTCTCCAGGGGCAGGTCGACCCCGATCTCGTGGGCCAGTGCGGGCAAGTGCAGGGTGGCGTTCGTGCTGCCCCCCACGGCCACGTCCACCATGACCGCGTTCTCGATCGACTGCTTCGTGAGGATCTTGCCCGCGGTCAACCCTTCCCTGATCATCTGGACGATCCGCTTGCCCGCTTCCCTGGCCTTCCGGAGGACCTCCTCGTGAAAGGCCGGGATCGCAGAGGTGCGCGGAAGCGCCATTCCGAGGGCCTCCATCAGAATCTGTCCGGTGTTTGCGGTCCCCATGATCTCACAGGCCCCACACGTGGCCGGGGTCGCGGTCTGGATCTTCATCTCGAGCGATTCGTAGTCCTTTGTGTTGATGCTGTCCTGTCCCCCGCTGCAGAAGCGGATGTTCCAGGCGCAGGCCCCCCCGGGGATACAGATCGTGGGGAGGTCCAGCCGCGCTGCGGCCATCAGCATGGCCGGGTTGATCTTGTCGCAGGAGCTCAGGGTGACCAGGCCGTCGAAGAGCTGGGACCGTACATACATTTCGACAGCGTCCGCGATGATCTCCCGCTGGGCCAGGATGAACCGCATCCCCTCGTTGCCGTTTGCCGGCCCGTCGCAGGGCGCGGGCACGCCAAACTCGAAGGGGATGCCGCCTGCAGCCCAGACCCCCTCCTTGACCCGCTCGGCCACCGCCCGAAGATGGGTGTGTCCCGGGTTAAACTCGGCGTATGAGTTCGCGATGGCGATGATCGGCGTCCCGCGCATCTCTTCCGGGTCGATCCCCAACCCCTGGAGAATCGATCTTCTGGCGATCCCCACGAACAACCCACGATCCTCGAAAATCTCCCGGCTCTTGTGCTTCATCACGGCCACGTCGTCTTTCGGCTTGTCGCTCATGTAGGTCCCCTTGTCATCACACGGTCAGTACCCGGACGGCCGGAAGGTGGCTCTCACCCCAACGTGGTCCGATGCCCACAGCCAGGATTCCCCCGGGCCAGGATCGATGTCTCTCGCCGTGTCGAGAAACCGCTCGCTTCCCGTGATCTCTCCACCTTCATCTATCAAGAAAAGGTAATCGATCCGCTTGTCCGGCTCCTCGGCGGGATCCGTGATGTCAAAGGGCTTCCCAAAGCTCGTGTAGCCGGGCACCCCGGGGTTCCGGTCCGCAAACATATCGACGGCACCTGCGTCGGTCATCTCCGCGATCGTTTCCGTGCCCGGGGGATCGTTGAAGTCCCCGCCCACCACGACCGGGTTGGCATTCCCCCTTCCCGGGATGATCACCTCGGCAAGCTCCCTTGCCTGCAGTGTTCTCACCAGTTCGGAACCCTCCGTGTCTTCCCGGTTCGTCAGGTGGGTCCCGAAGAGATCGATGTTTCCGGACTGACCACTGAGGGTTACCCGGAGAGCAATGCGGAATTCCGGGAGGCTGCTCGGGTTGTGCGTATAGATGGTAACGTCTGAGGAGAGGATCTCATACAGGCTCAGAACCGCTGAGCCTTCCTCGAAGCCGATGAGATCGGAAAAGCCGTTTGCACGGGCGTAAACCCAGTTGTAGCTCTCGGCCTCCCCCTCGAGGGCGGTATTCACCAGGCTCGCCAGGGTTTCGATCACGTTGCAGTGGGCCTCGGGGAACGTGACCGATGCCTCCTGGAACAGCACCGCGTCGGGAAGGGTCGCGATCATCTCCTGGGCCACGATGTTCAACCGATCGTCCAGTGTCGCGTCGTTGATCATATCCCCGAATCCGTGGAGGAGGTTGAAGGTCACGACCGTCATTTCCGGGCCGGCGAAGGCGTGATCGTTCACGTTCAGAATGACCCTGTCCGTGTCGTTACAGGGGTTGCATCCCAGGAGGAAGAACACAGCCACAGCCACGAGAACAGGCCGACGAGTGAATCCCTTCATGCATGCCTCCTCAATGATCTTCTCGGGCCGGGGCCGTCTCAGCGAGAGCCGTACTTGGGCCTTCTCTTCTCGAAAAAGGCCGTGACTCCCTCCAGGGCATCCTCCGTCTGCCCGCACAACACCTGGTTCCTGTCTTCCAGTTTGAGGGCGGCCTCCACCCCCCCTGTATCCATATTGTAGTTCAGGGCCTCCTTGGTCAACCGGAGCCCCATGGGACTTCGCGTCAACATGTATTCAGCAGCGAACTCCACGGCCCGGGGAACGACATCTTCATCGTTTTCGACGAGGAAATTCACGTATCCCCAGACGTGGGCCTCCTCTGCCATGAGATCCCTGCCCGAGTAGAGAAGCTCGGCACTCCGATGGAACCCGAGGATCCGCGGGAGAAAATAGGAGGACCCGCAGTCCGCCCCGCTGAAACCGATCTTGATGAAGGCGTTGATGAACCGGGTGCCTTTCGAGGCAACGACGATGTCACTCGCGTTGGCAAAGGCCATCCCCACACCGACCGCCACCCTGTGGACGGCCGTGATGATCGGCTGTGGAATCCGTCGCAGCTTGGCGATCACCGAACTCAGCTCGTGTTGGATCTGCCAGGAGGTCTTGACCTTGTCCGGGAACTCGGCCCAGTCAAGTTCCTGTTCCGCCTCCGGACGGGTGGTCAGGTCCACGCCGGAACAGAACAATTTGCCGGCCCCACGAATCACCAA
>JAUWSZ010000159.1 GCA_030609865.1 bacterium
AAGAGACAAAGGTGAAAGGAAAAAGACAGGGGTCAGGGATCAGGGGTCAGGGGTCAGGCCCCGCACGCCTCCCCCCACGGGCAATGGCCACGCAACCGAGAAAGAGCCCGTCATCCCCGCGCACGCGGGGATCCAGGAGCGGATCGGGGAGGGGAAGCGACCTCAGCCACAGACGCCCCATAGATCCGGGAGATTGCCACGCCTTCGGCTCGCAATATCCACGATTGTGCAACGCGCTCTCAGCATGCGCTTGTTTCATCGCTGTTGCCCTTGTACTGATCACGCTCACAAGCTGCACGAACAACCCGTACCGCCCCCTTGAGAAGGGCAAGAACTACCTGTACACCACGTTTGGCGAGTCTCCCAAGCATCTTGACCCGGCGGTTGCCTACTCCTCCGATGAGTACGACCTCATCCTGCAAGTCTACGAACCCCCCTTGCAGTACCATTACCTGAAGCGTCCCTACGAGCTGGTGCCCCTTACGGCTGAAGAGGTGCCTGCACCGGAGTACTACGACCGGAATGGAAACGCACTCGAAGGGGATCCCCCTTCCGACGAGGTAGCAAGGGCGGTTTACACCCTTCGCATCCGGCAAGGGATCCTCTATCAGGACCATCCATGTTTCGCAACGGATGGGGACGGACGGTTGCTGTACCATGACCTGACAGAAGGCCGGCTCAGGGAAATCCAGGAAATCGACGACTTCCCGGAAACGGGAACTCGCGAGCTCGTCGCCGAAGACTACGTCTACCAGATCAAGCGACTCGCTCATCCTAAGCTCGAATGCCCCTTACTCAGCACCATGGCAAAATACATCCTCGGCCTCGACGAGCTGGCACAGGACCTTCAGGGCGAACTCACCCGGATTCGCGCCGAGAGGCGGAAGGGGAAAGGGGCCCTGTACAACCAGGAGAGGGACGAGCGGGAGAACCCGATCCGGCTCGACCTCGATGCGTTCCCGTTGGAGGGGGCGCGCGTGGTGGACCGGTACACGTACCAGATCACCCTCAAGCGCAAGTACCCTCAGTTCGTCTACTGGCTGGCCATGCCCTTCTTTGCGGCCTTGCCCCGGGAAGCGGATCGCTTCTTTGAACAGGCGCCCCTCATCGAGCGAAACCTGAAACTCGACAACCGTCCCGTCGGCACAGGCCCCTACATGCTGGAGACGTTCCTCCCGAACAAAGAGATCGTCCTTGCCCGAAACGAGAACTTCCACAACGAGACATACCCGGGAGAAGGCGAGCCGGGAGACCGCGGCCGGGGACTCCTCGTCGATGCGGGCAAAACACTCCCCTTCATCGAAAAGGTGATCCACAAGCAGGAAAAGGAAGCGATCCCCAGGTGGAACAAGTTTCTCCAGGGCTACTACGACACCTCCGGCATCATCAACGAGGTGTTCGACCAGGCCGTTCAGATGAACACCGACGGAGAAATCGCGCTTTCAGACACGATGCGAGAGCGCGGAATCCGGCTCCTGAAGAACGTCACCACGGTCACGTACTACTTCGCCTTCAACATGCTCGACGACGTTGTGGGAGGGTACACGCCGGAGAAGCAGAAACTCCGCAGGGCGATCTCGATCGCCGTTGACATGGAGGAATGGGTTCAGATCTTCGACAACGGCCGCGGGATTCCGGCGCAGGACATCCTGCCGACCGGGATCTTCGGTCACCGGCCCGGCAGGGAAGGCGTGAACAAGTACGTATACGCGTGGGACGAAGAAGGGGGAAGACCGGAGAGACGATCGATCGAACAGGCGAGGCAGCTCCTGGCAGAGGCCGGGTACCCGGGGGGACAGGACAAGGAGGGGCGCCCCCTGGTGGTCAACTTCGACACGGCCTGGACCGGGGCCTGGGCCAAGCCGCGATTCGACTGGCTCAGGAAGCAGTTCAGAAAGATCGACATGGACCTTCAGATTCGTCAAACCGACTACAACCGCTTCCGAGACAAGGTCAAGAAAGGGAACTTTCAGATCCTCTTCTGGGGGTGGAACGCGGACTACCCGGATCCGGAGAACTTCCTGTTCCTCCTGTACGGACCCAACGGCAAGGCAAGGCATGGAGGGGAGAATGCGGCCAACTATATGAACCCTGCCTTCGACGACCTTTTCCGGCAGATAGAGTCCATGCAGAACGGTCCGGAGCGTCTGAGGATCATCGGCGAGATGCTCGAGATCGCCGGGCGTGACGCACCGATGATCTGGGGATATCACCCGGTAGCCTTTGGGCTGTACCACGACTGGTACGGGAACGCCAAGCCCACGACGATCGGCGGCGGAACGCTCAAGTACAAGCGGATCGACCCCGAACTCCGGGAAAGGCAGCGCGAGGCATGGAACAGGCCGATCCTGTGGCCTGTGGTCGCCTTCTTCGCTGTCCTCTTCCTGGCCGCTCTGCCGGCAGTCTATAGAGCATGGGCACGTCAACGAAGGGGTGACATCCCATGACCGCCTACGTGATTCGCAGGATCCTGTACGCGGTCCCGATCGTGATCGGCGTCAACCTGATCACCTTTGCCCTGTTCTTCTTCGTCAATACACCGGACGACATGGCCAGGGCACACCTGGGCGCAAAACGCGTCACAGAAGAACAGATCTCGCGATGGAAGCGGGAGCGCGGGTATCAATTCCCCTACTTTTACAACGATGGCTGGTCGGAGACCGAGATCCGCCAGGTCAGCGGAGAAGAGGTGTCGTTGCGCCTCCCTGCGCAGAGGGCGGGCGAGTACCGGCTGTGGGTCGAGGCTCCGAACCCGGACAAGGGGACCCTGGAGATCAAGATCGCAACCGATGACACCGCTCGCCTGTTCCTTCCAGGCCGGCCCGAACGGAAGAGGCTCCGCATCGACCTGGCAGAACGGAATCCTGAAGCGATTCCCCTCCGCCTCGAGTCGATAGAGGGGACCTACCATGCGCTCGACCTGTCGTTCCGTCCATCGAAGGGAGCCCCCCTGGCCGTCGTCCGACTGTGCTTCAAGGAGGACCTCTCCTTCCCAGAGTGCTTCACGGAGACGATCTTCTGGAAGAAGTCGGTCCGGCTTCTCTTCCTCCAGTTCGGCACCTCGGATGATGGCCGCAACATCGGCGAGGAGATCCGCAAGAGGATCAAACCGAGCCTTGCTATAACCATCCCGATTTTCCTGATCGGGCTGTTCGTGAACATCACCGTGGCGGGCATCCTGGCCTTCTACAGGGGGACCTACCTCGACTTCTGGGGCGTCGTGACCTGCGTCGTGATGATGTCCGTATCGATCCTGTTTTACGTGATCGGCGGACAGTGGCTCCTCGGCAAAACTTTGCGGCTCGTGCCCGTCTCGGGCTACGACACCGGCCTCTACGCCGCCAAGTTCGTTCTCCTTCCGGTGGTCATCGGTGTCATCGGCGGGATCGGAAACGGTGTGCGATGGTATCGAACGATCTACCTGGAAGAAATGGGGAAGGACTACGTCCGTACGGCCCGGGCCAAGGGGCTCCCCGAATCGGTCGTCCTGTACAAGCACACGCTCAAGAACGCCATGATCCCGATCCTGACAGGCCTGGTCGTCTCGATCCCGTTCCTGTTCATCGGCAGCCTCGTGCTCGAATCCTTCTTTGCCATCCCGGGCATGGGCAGTTTCACCCTGGAGGCGATCCAGCGTCAGGACTTCGCGATCGTGCAGGCCATGGTCTTCCTCGGCTCGGTCCTGTACATCGTGGGCTTGATCATGACCGACTTATCGTACACCCTCGTGGACCCGAGAATCCGACTGGAGTAAACAGAACGCATGATCCGCTTGACCTTTGACAGCTTCCGCCTCGTCCTCCTGCCGACGGATCTCCTCCTTTTTCTTCTCCTGTTCGCAACGATCGGTTTCCTCCTGGTTGCCCGAAGGAGGGAGTACTACCGGGTCGCGTGGAGACAGATCACGGCGAGGCCCCTTGCCATGGCCTGTATGGGAATCTGCCTGCTGTACGCCTCGGTTGCCCTTCTCGACTCGGTGCGCTACCAGAAAAGGGCTGCCACAGCCGACGGAACCCAACAGAAGACCGAGAAGGGAGACCCGGTCTACAGGCCCGAGATCCTCACGTTGCTCGACGTCCTCTGCTCCGGCTTGCGCGAACACACCGAGACGACCTTCTCGGCCCCGTTCGCCACGCATCAATTCACGAAAGAGACGATCGAACTCGCCGATGGCGGGACGATCCGGGGCTACCCAAGGCTGAGGTACGGCGGGGCCTCGCTCACGGACCCGGAAAAAAAGTGGGGGCAGATTGCGTGGCTCGCTCTCAGGGGGCTGCTCGCCGGGATCGGTGTCGGCGGGATGCTGATCGTCCTGGCGATCGGTTTCTTCGCCGCACGCCACCGCATTTCACAGAAGGCTGGACCCGGAACGCCGTACGTACGTTCCGGGCTCTGGGTGGGGGGCTCTCTGGCCGTGCTCGCCGTCTTTGCGGGGATCCTGGTCAGCCTCTCCGCCGAGGTTCACGTCCTCGGCACGGATCAGGTCGGCCAGGACGTTCTCTACCGTTCACTCAAGGGCTGTCGAGTCGGCCTGGTCCTCGGCACGCTGACGACCCTGATCGCAACTCCACTGGCCATTCTGTTCGGGATCATGGCCGGATACTTCGGCGGCCGGATCGATGACATCATTCAATACCTGTACACCACCCTTGACTCGATCCCGAGCATCCTGCTCATCGCTGCGGCGATGCTGATCGTCACGACCCGGGTAGAGGTCGAGCAGGCGGCCGTAGCCTCAGACACCCGGCTTCTCTGGCTTTGCGTGGTCCTGGGAATCGGAAGCTGGACCGGCCTGTGCCGCCTCCTCAGGGGCGAAACCCTCAAGGTTCGGGAGAACGAGTACGTCGAGGCCGCCGAGGCCTTTGGGGTGAGCCGTTTCGATATCATGTTCCGCCATCTCCTTCCGAACGTCATGCACATCGTGCTGATCTCGATTATCCTGCGGTTCAGCGGGCTCGTGCTGGCAGAGGCTGTGCTCGCATACGTGGGCATCGGGGTGGATCCTTCCATGGAAAGCTGGGGGAACATGATCAACGCGGCACGGCTGGATATCTCGCGCGATCCGATCGTGTGGTGGAACCTGTTGGCCGCCTTCCTGTTCATGTTCGGGCTGGTCCTGCCGGCCAACATCTTTGGAGACGCCGTGCGGGACGCCCTCGATCCGAGGCTGAAGACAGAATAGCGCAGCGGCCAAGAAGCAAAGAGGAGAACGGGGAAGCACGGATTGGGTATTAGCAGTTGGGTATTAGGTATTAGCCCACCCCTCTCCCCTCCGTTCGAGGACGAGGAGGAGGACGATCGAGAGTCCTGGTGGCGGTAAGGGCTGGGAGCTAATTGCTAACAGCCAGGAAGTAACACCCGCTGTCATCCTCGCGAACGCGGGGATCCAGGAGGGAGGTGGGGTGGGAACGCGACCCCAGCCACAACCGCCCCATTGAGGCAGGGAGATTGCCACGCTCCGCTCGCAATGTCCGCGTGTTGATCGGGCACGGGAACGAACGGGGGGATGGCGGCGAGCTAATACCTAATAGCTAATACCTAACAGCCAGGCTACAAGCAGCAACGAAACGGAGCAATTCCCTTGGTCATGGAAGCTAAGCAAAGAGCAAAGGATGAGCCCATCCTCCAGGTACGGGACCTCAAGACCTACTTCCGGACCTCGGAAGGGATCGCTCGTGCCGTGGACGGCGTGTCGTTCCAGGTTCGGGCGGGCGAGTGCTTTGCACTCGTCGGTGAGTCCGGGTGCGGAAAGAGCGTAACCGCCCTTTCGATCATCCAACTCGTCCAGAGCCCTTCCGGGTATGTAGCGGGTGGGGAGATCGCGTACCGGGGGAAGGACATCGTTCACATCCCGGAGACAGAAAAGCGGACGCTGCGCGGCAACGAGATCTCCATGATCTTTCAGGAGCCGATGACCAGCCTGAATCCCGTCTTCACCGTGGAGCAGCAGCTCACAGAGGTGATGCGGCGGCACCGGGGGCTCAGCCGGAAGGAGGCACGGCACGAGGCGCTCCGGATGCTGGAACGGGTGAAGATGCCGGAGCCCGGCCTGCGGTTGAGCGAGTACCCCCATCAGCTCTCGGGCGGGATGAAACAGCGCGTGATGATCGCCATGGCCCTGGCGTGTCGCCCAGGGCTCTTGATCGCCGACGAACCGACAACAGCACTCGACGTAACGATTCAAGAGCAGATCCTGTCCCTGATACGCGATCTTCGCAAAGCGTTCGGCACCGCTGTGTTGCTCATCACCCACGACCTCGGCGTGGTCGCTGAGAACGCGGACCGCGTGGGGGTGATGTACGCAGGAAGGATCGTGGAGGAAGGCAGCCTGGAACAAATACTCAGGAGCCCGGCACA
>JAUWSZ010000078.1 GCA_030609865.1 bacterium
CCCTGAAGTTGGGCGCGGTTCTCGTCCCCCTGAGCTACCGGATGACCGCAAAGGAACTGGAAAGGGTCATCCAAGACTGTAGTCCCTCGGCCCTGATCTTTTCGGACTCTTTTCTCGAACTCTGCAAGGACCTCCCCCTGTGTTCAGCCGAAACTTCGACGGCAATCTTGATCGGGCCACCGACCCCGGGAATGACCCGCTATGAAGAACTCCTCGAGCAAGCCGACCCGGAAACTCCTCAGACGAGGGTTTGCGAAGACGATCTCGCCTGCATCTCGTTCACGAGCGGCACGACGGGATTTCCCAAGGGAGTCATGTGGACCCATGGGACGCTTCTGGCCACCGTGCCGGACAACCCGTTTCCCGGCGACATATGCCGGCACAGCAGGCAGATGGTCCTCGCACCGTCGTTCGTGGCCGGTGCGCTGATCCAACTCTTGAACGGGGTCTACAATGCGGCCACGCTGATCCTCCAGGACTTCGATCCTCCCGAGGTGATGCGAACGATCGAACAGGAGAAGCCGACGCTGATGGCCAGCGCTGCGGTGATGCTTCGCTTGCTTGCCTCCATGCCGCAATCCGACCGTCGTAACACGAGCAGCCTGAGGCGGATCTATTACGGAGGCGCCCCGATCGGATCGCACGAGGACTATCAGAAGATCAGGAAGGTCTTTGCCTGTGACCTTCAGGAAGGCTACGGAGGTGCGGAGACCTGCATCCTCATCACCCGCCTGGACCCGGAGGACCACGAAGACGCGGAAACGGACGAAGGGGCGAAAAGGCTCCGGTCCGCGGGCCGGGCCGCTCCGGGCACCCAGGTGAAGCTCGTCGGACCCGAAGGAGAGGAGGTGCCCCCGGAAGGCGGCGTAGGCGAGGTGGCTGTCAAGGCCCCGTGGGTGATGAAGGGCTACTGGAAGCGGCCGGAGGAGACCGCAAAGGTCTTCGACAGGGACGGATATTACCTCACAGGGGACATGGGGACCATGGACCAGGACGGATATCTGTTTCTGGTCGAGCGAAAGGACGACATGATCAAGACCGGGGGGCTGAATGTCTATCCGAGTGAGGTGGAAGGGGTTCTTGTCTTGCATCCTGCAGTGGAAGAGGTGGCCGTAATCGGTATTTCTCACCCCAAATGGGAGACGGCCGTCGCAGCGGTCGTCAGGGCCAAACCCGGCAGGAGAGTCCCCGACGGAGAACTTCGAGCCTTCAGCAAGGGCAAGATCGCTTCCTACAAAATCCCGAAGGCCTTCTTTACCACCGAGAGCCCCCTGCCCCGCTCCCCCCTGGGAAAGGTGCAGAGAAAGATGTTGAGAGAATCCTTCGCAACGGACGGGATCGTTCTCCGGGACGCGGAGGCCAAGGAAACGCCGGGCAGGCCCGTGTTCCGAGACGACCCCCTTCGCCACTGTCGCAGATGCGAGTTTCAAGAGATTTGCGAAAAATTCTGCACCAAGTATTTTGAGTAGCCGTATGTTTGCGCAACATTCAGGAACCACCTTCCATCGCACCCACGCCACATCTCCCGAAGGAGCCAACGGGCCGTTTCCTCGGCGAGGTTGGGTTTCATTCTGTCTTTTTCCATCTGCAAAATCCTTCTCGGCCGAAATATTAGGTTGACAAGGATTCCGTTTATGGAATAATATCATATCTAATATGATTGACTGATTAGTAATATTATATATTAAATTCGTCCGGCCGATGCAATCAGGGCAGGTCACGATTCCAAAAAGGCCAAAGGAAGGGTCCCCATGGATTTCCGATTCTCCGAAGAGCAGGAGATGTTTCGCAAGACCATTCGAAGGTACATCAAGAAGGAATGCTCGGCCCGGAAAGAGCAGGAACTGGACGATCGGGAAGAGTTTCCAGAGGATCTCTTCCAGAAAATGGCTTCTCTCGGCTTCATGGGCGTCCTCCTGCCGGAAGAATACGGGGGGCAGGGAGGAAAGACCCTGGATGCGATCCTCTTGAACGAGGAACTCAGCTATGGAAGCCTTTCCTCTGCCGGGGCCTATGCCTACTCGAACCTCTACGGGGTGATCAAGATCCTTAACAACGGGACTGAGGAACAGAAACAGGAATTCCTCCCCAAGCTCGCCACCGGTGAGGCCAAGGTTTCCCTGGCCTGCACCGAGCCGGACGCAGGCACCGGGATTGGTGCCATTCGAACGAGCGCCGTCGAGAACGGGGACGGCTTCGCAATCAACGGAACGAAGATCTTCATCAACAACGCCAACGTGGCGGACTACCTGGTGACGGCCTGCGTGACGGACAAGAAGGGGGAAGAGTACAAGAACATGTCCCTGTTCATCGTCCCCACGAACCAAGACGGGTGCCGGGCAACGCCGATCCGGAAGATGGGAAACCGAGCGGTTCCCTCTTGCGAGGTCGTGTTCGAGGATGTGGCCGTCCCCCAGAGCAGCCTGCTCGGCGGGATGACCCAGATCAACCTGGGGTGGAGGGCCATGCGGAAGACCCTGGACATGGAACGGGCCATATTCTCCGCCGGGTGTGTGGGGCTCGCCCAGGCCGCCTACCAGGAGGCGCTCCAGTATGCAAAGACCCGAAGGCAGGGAGGGGTTCCGGTCGGAGACTACCAGGCCGTGATGCACAAACTTGCCGACATGACCATCAAGGTCCACACGGCAAGGCTGCTCGTGTACCACACGGGGTGGATGATCGACAACGGGTGGCCCGCCACGGCAAACGGCGCCATGGCAAAGACCTATTCCGCGGACATCTGCAAGGAGGTTTGCCTCGACGGAATGCAGATTATGGGAGGGGCGGGCTACATCCAGGAATCGAGCATGCAGCGGTACTTGCGTGAGGCCGTGCTGAACACGATCGTGGGCGGGACCAACGAAATCCAGCGAAACACGATCGGCATGGCCCTGGAGCTAGGCCTGCCTCGCCAAACACGGGAACGATAGCAAAGCAGGGGACAGGGACCAGGGGTCACATATCAGGGGTCAGGGTTCGGGGATCAGGGTTCAGGCCCCTCCCCTCCTGAAAGCGGGTCGGTTCCAGGATTGCAGACCGAACAGGGAAACAGGAGATGGAAGGCATGTATGAAATTGAGGAACTGCAGAAGAAATTCCCTCGGTACCCAAAGGGCAAGCTCATCCGCGCCGCCGTGCTTCGCGACGGGGTCAAGATCACGCCCAACCTGATCGACATCGCCTCCTGGGCCCTGCCCCAGAGCAACTGGGTGCTCGAGTACTCCCATTACAAGCACGCCCAGGAAAAGATCGAGGATTACATCAAAGACCAGCAACTCGACGAGGAGAGCGCGGATCTGGCCCGCCACGGCTGGGTGGAAACGCCCTCCGGATTCCGATTCAAGGATTTCACGTATATCCAGAACGGGTTCAACGACGAGAGTCCCTGGGAGGTCAAGACCGAATGGCTCGGCTCGACCATGTCGGTGGCCGACATGGGAGGGGAGCGGTACTTCCTGTACTACGGCGACGAACGGGTGGAGGAAATCATCTTCGAAGATCGCCCGCAGTGGCTGACCGGGAAGACCTCAGACGGGAAGACCTTTTCGAGCGTCATGCAGCTCATCTCTGCACAGGTCTTCAACGCCTGCGTGCTGCGGCACTGCGAGTATTTCAACAACGACATGAGCTGCCGGTTCTGCTCGATGACCGGGGGGAGCAAGGCGCTCAAGGAGGTCGGGGTTCAGCATCGGATGGCCCTCAAGACGGAGCATGCGGTGGAGGCCTTCGAGGCGGCCCACAAAGAGACGGGCGTGAACATCATCCTATTGAGCGGAGGAACGCTCTTCGACCAGGACAAGGAGGTAGAGGCCTACTACAGGCTGGGAAAAGCCCTTGCTGAGAAGCGGGAGGAGCTCCGGGCGGAGACGTACATCCTGGCAGGAACGAGTGCTTTCCCGAAAGACAAGGCAAAGAAGCTCAATGACCTGGGCCTGGACTTGCTGATGTACGATCTGGAGGTGTGGGATCCGGAGGTCTTCAAGTTCGTCTGCCCCGGAAAGGCGGAGCACATCGGCAGGGACGAGTGGTTGAAGAGGCTCCTGGACGCTAGGGACGTCTTCGGAAAGGGCCGGGTGGGAACCAATTTCGTGTTGGGCACCGAGCTTGCGCAACCCGGGGGTTTCACGGACCTGGACAAGGCCCTGGACTCGTGGGAGGAGTGTTTCGAGTGGTGCCTTTCGAACGACCTCGTTCCCATGATCACGATCTGGCAGCCTTCCGCGGGCTCCAAGTTCGAAGGCGCGAGAAACACCGCATCGATCGAGTACCTCCTCGAGGTGGGCGCCAAGCGAAGGGCCGCCATGAAGAAGTACGACATGTACAGCCACTGCATCGATATGTGGAAATAACAAAAGGAGCAAACACTATGCTGGATACGCCCGATGGTCTGACTGCCGAAGAAGAGGCATTCCGGGATGAGGTGAAGACCTTTGCCAAACAGGAAATCATGCCCCTGGCCAGGCAGATCGACAAGGAGGACCTCATCCCGATGGAACTCCGGGAGAAGATGGCCAAGAAGGGCTGGTACGGCCTGCTCTGGCCGAAGGAGTACGGGGGATACGGCGGGAAGATCATCCATTTCTGCCTCGCCTCGGAACAGATCGCATACGCCAGCGGGGGAGTGGGGGCCTCGTTCAACGCCACGGTCCTGTGCGGCGTACCGATCCTGTACTACGGCACCGAAGAACAGAAGCGAAAATTCGGCACGTCCTTGATCCGGGGCGATTACGTGGCCGGCTCGATCGGCATCACCGAGCCGGATGCGGGGTCCGACGTTTCCGCTCTTGCGACGAGTGCGGTCCGGGACGGAGACCAGTGGGTGGTGAACGGGAAGAAGCGCCACATCGACAATGTCGGCCCTTCCAACCTTCTCTCCTTCTGGGCGGTCACCGACCCGGACGCAGAGCCCAAGCACCGCGGCTTCAGCACCTTTGTCGTGGAAAGAGGCACCCCTGGTTTCGATACCCTGGTCACGCGCTACATCGGGCTCAAGGGCCTGGACTGCGGGGAGATGCACTTCGACAACGTGAGGCTGCCGGCGGAAAACCTGATCGGGGAAGAGGGGAAAGGGTTCTACCACATCATGCGGCTCTTCGAGTTCGCACGCACGGGAGCAGGCGGATGGGGCGTGGGCACGGCACAGGCCTGCGTAGACGAAGCGATCGACTACGCCATGAACCGGGTGCAGTTCGGCAAACCGATCATCAACCTGCAGGCCATTCAGATGATGATCGCCGACATGGTCATGGATCTCGAGTTGATGCGGATGCTCTCCTACCGTGCGGCCCGGATCGGAGATGCCGGCATGAAGGCAGACAGGGCGGTCACGGCAACGAAGCTCTTCTGCAACGAGGCCCTCTTCCGCGTTGCGAGTACGGCTCTGCAGATCCACGGGGCCAACGGATACAGCGAAGACTACCCGATCGAACGGCACTTCCGCGACGCCCGGGTCCTGCCGATCGGCGAGGGGACCACCCAACTGATGAAGCTCCTGCTCACCCGGATCGAGTTGAAATCGCGGTACGCCTAGACTATGCTCTGCCTGTCACAAGACCACCTTCCGACTCGCGAATAGAGGTAAGGAGAGAGAATCATGCCAGAAGAGGACAAGGGAAAAGAGGCAAAAGAGTTTTTCACCGACGTTCCCCAGGCAACACCGGGTTTCTTCCTGAAGGGATCGGGCGCCCTGGATTGGGGAATGCAGAACCGGCTGGCACGCATCTTCAACCCGAAATCCGGGCGAGCCCTGATGCTGGCCGTGGACCACGGGTACTTCCAGGGACCGACCACGGGGCTGGAGCGCATCGACCTCTCCATCGTCCCCCTCCTTCCGTATGCGGACGCCCTGATGCTCACCCGGGGCATCCTGCGCACGGTCATCCCCTCCTCGTTCACCAAGGCCGTCGTCTTGAGGGCCAGTGGCGGCCCGAGCATCCTGAAGGAACTCTCGAACGAGAAGCTGGCCGTGGACATGGAAGATGCGACCCGCTTGAACGTCTGCGCACTGGCCGTGCAGGTCTTCATCGGCGGGGAGTATGAAACCCAGTCGATCGAGAACATGACCCAGCTCGTGGACCTCGGAAACCAGTACGGCATTCCTGTGCTCGCCGTTACGGCCGTCGGCAAGGATATGGCCCGGGATGCGCGCTACTTCCGCCTTGCCTGCAGGATGTGCGCCGAGCTGGGCGCCCACTTCGTGAAGTCCTACTACATAGACGACGGGTTCGAAACGGTCACGTCTTCCTGTCCTGTGCCGATCGTGATGGCGGGAGGCAAGAAGCTCCCCGAACTGGATGCACTGACCATGGCGTACAACGCGGTCGATCAGGGCGCCTCCGGGGTGGACATGGGTCGGAATATCTTCCAGTCCGATGCCCCGATCGCCATGATCAAGGCGGTCGGAAAGGTCGTGCACGAGAAGATGAAGCCCAAAGAAGCCTACCAGCTCTTCAAGGAGCTGAAGCAGAAGGAGTTGGGCAAGAAGAAAAAGAAGAAGAAAGCGAAATAGAGGCATGTCGAGCAAGACAGCTGCGGAGCTTCTGGCCGAAATCTGCCCAACGATCAGCGTGGGCATGCTGACTGCAGACCTGCTTTCCCTCGGCTCCGAGCTTGCCATCCTGGAACAAACCGACGTCGAGCTCCTCCACGTGGACGTGATGGACGGGTGCTTCTGCCCGATGATGACCGTCGGCCCTCCCCTGATCAAGGCCATGAAGACCTCCCTCCTGAAGGACGTGCACCTGATGATCCAGGACCCCCTCGAAAAAATCGAGGACTACGTGGCTGCGGGCGCAGACATGATCACCATCCACGCCGAATCCTGCGTGCACATCCACCGGGTCCTCCAGCACATGGCGAGCCTCGAGAACGTCAATGATCCGGCGAGGGGCCTGCTCAAGGGCGTGGCCCTGAACCCGGGCACGCCTCTCGAGGTCCTCGATCCCCTACTCGAGGACCTGGACATGGTCTTCCTCCTGGCCATCAACCCCGGCTGGAAGGGGCAGAAGTTTCAGCCATCCATCCCGCGACGCATCGAAAAGCTCAGAGAGATGACGGCAGGTGCGCAGAAGAAGATCTTCGTCGGCCTCGACGGCGGGATCACACGCAACAACATCGCCGAAGTGGCCAGGCTTGGTGTGGACATCGTCGTTACGGGGAGCGCGGTATTCGACGGCAAGGCACCCGTGGAGAATGCCAAGTTCATGCTCGACACCCTGCGGAAAAATTCGCCTTCCTAGGGAGACACTCTATGCGAGTAGCCATGTGGTACAACAACAGGGACGTGCGTGTGGAGGAGATGCCGGTCCCGAAGATCGGCCCCGGAGAGCTCCTTCTCCGCATCGAGGCCAGCGGGCTATGCGGCAGCGACGGCATGGAGTGGTATCGGCTTCACAAGGCCCCCCTGGTCCTGGGTCACGAAGTGGCAGGAGAAGTGGTCGAGGTCGGAAAAGACGTACAGACCTTTCAGGTGAGCGACCGGGTGTCCGTTGCCCACCACGTTCCCTGCAACACATGCCACTATTGCCTGAACGGCCACCACAGCGCGTGCAAGACCCTGCAATCAACAAATTTTGACCCCGGCGGCTTCTGTGAGTTCGTTCGGGTCCCGTCGATCAACGTGGACCGGGGCGTGTTCAAGTTCGGCGAGGAGGTTTCCTACGAAGATGCGACCTTCGTCGAGCCCCTGGGTTGCGTGATTCGGGGGCAGAGGATCGCGAGGCTGCGTCCGGGGAACACCGTGTTCGTCGTCGGATGCGGCATCTCGGGCCAGCTCCACGTCCAGGCGGCCCGGACGATGGGTGCGGGCCGGATCATCGCGATGGACACGATTCCTTTCCGCCTGGAGATGGCCAAGAGATTCGGCGCCGATACCGTCATCCCAACGGACCGGGACGTTCCGGAACAGCTGCGGGAGCTGAACGACGGCATGCTCGCGGACCTGGTGATCATCTGCCGCGCCAAATGGATCCCCCAGGCCCTCC
>JAUWSZ010000719.1 GCA_030609865.1 bacterium
AACTGGTCGGTCGAGCTGAACCCGGCCCCCCCGCTCAGCGTTCCGGTCTGCCCCTCTTTCACCGATACCACCACGTCCAGGAGGTTCGGTTCGGACCCGAGTTCCGTATTGATATTCACGATATCGAAATAGCCCAGCCGTTCGACCTCGCTCTTGGAGAACCGCAACATGGAACTGCTGTAAAGATCTCCCTCGATCATGGCCATCTGTCGCCGGATGACCTTGTCCCGCGTCTTGCTGTTGCCGGCGATACGGATGTCCCCGACGTAGTATTTCTCTCCCTTCTGAACGCGGTAGATCACGTCCACGGTCAGGGAGGCATCGTCCGGGAAGTACAAGGGGACGATGTCGGCAAACGCATAGCCCTGGTCCGCGTAGTAGTCGGTCATGGCCGTGATATCGTCCTGAAGCGCTTGCCGACTGAAAACCTGCCCGGGCAGGAGTGTCTGAAAACCGGCCAGGATGAACTCCTCCTCTTCGGTGGCATTCTCCCACCGCATGCTCTTTACGGTGTACTGTTCGCCCTCTTCCACGATGAAGAAGACATACATCCCCTTTTCCGTAGACAGGGTGAGCGGAGGCTTTGCGGCGAACTGCAAGTAGCCATGATCGAGGTACCACAGGGTCAGGCGGGTGACGTCATCCTTGAGCACGTCCTCCTTGTAGGCGCCCGCGGAAGTGATGAAAGACAAGAAGGACTTCTTCTTCGTCTGAAGAATCTTGCCGAGGTTCTTGTCGGAGAACCGGCTGTTCCCCAGGAACATGACCTTCCGAACCTTGATCTCCTCGTTTTCCTGGACCTTGAAAACGACATTGACCTGGTTGTTGTCGTGAGGCTCGGCCTCGTAATCCACGTTCGCCCGGAAATAGCCCTCGTTGGCGTAGAGCTTCCGGATCTTCTCCACAGTCTCCTTGAGGGCCCCGATGTTCAGGAACGTGTTCGTCTTGATCGTAACGACTTCCTTGAGGTCATCTTCTTCGAGTTCCTTGACCCCTTCGAAGCGTACCTCCCTAATCGTGGGCCTCTCTTCGACATGATAGACGATCTTCACGCCCCCCGGGGCGGGGAGGGCTTCCACGACCACCTGTCGGAAGTATCCGGTCTCCATGATCGTGTGGATGTCCTCCCGGATCGTCTTTCGATTGACCCGGGCACCCTCCTTCGTCCGGATCCTCAGGAAGATCACATCCGGTTCGATCCGCTGTCCCCCCTCCACTTCGATGGCCTTCACGAGGGGCAACACCTCCCCCGCCTCGATCCCCGGTCCCCCTTCCTCGTCGATGTCGGGTTCCGCGGGGGGCAATGCCTCCGCTTCGGTGCGCCGGCCGCCCTCCGCTTCGATGGTCGGCTCCACGGGAGGCAGTTCCTCCTCTTCGATGGCCGTTCCCAGGGGAGGCAAGCTATCGTCTTCCTGGGCCCGGGAAATGCCCGCGGTTGAGGTCATGACCAGCAACGACAGCATCCACCAGAGAATCCATCGGGGGTTGTGTCGATTCCGCATTCCTAGGGCCTTTCCGTTTCCACAAGCCTTCCGTCGAGCATATGAATCTGCCTGTCCATCCGCGCGGCGAATCTCGGGTTGTGCGTGACCGCCACGACTGCGATGCCTCGGGTCTCGCGCAGCCTCACCAGCAGGTCCTCTACCACGCCTGCGCTCTCGGCATCCAGGTTTCCCGTGGGCTCATCCGCCAAGATGATCCGGGGATCCATGATCACCGCACTGGCCACGGCGACCCGCTGCTGCTCTCCCCCGGACAGCTTGCCGGGCCGATGGGCCATGCGCTCCGCCAACCCCAATTCCTCGAGCAGTCTGGTAGCCTTCTGCTCTGCCTGCTTTCTGTGCATCCCCGCAATCCGTGCCGGAAGCATCGTGTTCTCCAGGGCCGACAGGTCGGAGAGCAGGTAATGGAACTGAAAGACGAACCCGATCTCCTGGTTGCGGAAACGCGCGAGTTCCCTGTCCGAGCGGGCGAACTGATCCTCCCCGCGATAGAAGACGCGGCCCTGCGTAGGGCGATCCAGGGCACCGAGGATGTGCAACAGGGTTGTCTTCCCGACACCCGACACGCCGAGGATCGCGATGGTGTCTCCCCTTCGGATTTCCAGGTCGATCCCCTTCAGTACACGAATCTCCTTCTCTCCGAGCCGGAAGCTCTTGGTGAGCCCCCCCACCTGCAAAAGGATTTCGCCCTGTGCCGCTCCGCCTTCCGGGTCCGATGTCTGCCTATTCATACCGCAAGACCTCAGCCGGGTCGAGCTTGGCCGCCTGCCGCGCCGGGTAGACGGTGGCAAGAACGCACAGCGCAAGGGCGGACAGGCCGACCAGGAAGAACTCAATCGGCCGGACTTCCACCGGCAGGTGGGACAAGTAGTAGATATCCGGGTCCAGGCGAATCAAGGGATAGCTTCCAACCAGCAGGCAGAGCCCGTAGCCCAGAACCAGCCCAAGAACCGTGCCGATCAGCCCGAGCACCACACCCTGGAAAAAGAAGATCCTCCCGATGGAGCGCTGGGTGGCCCCCAT
>JAUWSZ010000493.1 GCA_030609865.1 bacterium
ACTCGGGCTAGGGCAAGTATCGCGTCTCAAGATCTGTGTCCGTGGTTATGGCAATTTGAGCTTTGCAATGTAGGCATGGTATCTTCCCCACTATAGATCGTCCCTATCGCTCGTCCTCGTCGTTGTCCTCGTCCTCGAAATCGGGTACGGGTACGAGAACTGGATCAACTCATGTGCGTGAAGAAAGCGCGCGGTAAATGATCGAGGAGGACGACGACGACGAGATAGACTCAAACAGTGAACGAAAATACGGAGGAAGCGATGAGTCCGACGGAATTGAAAGTCGGTGATCGGATCACTTTTCCCTTCGGAAAAGGGGAGAAGGAAGGGGTCGTAGACCGAGTCTTCCAGAAGAATGTCTACCTGCGCGTGGACTTTCCCCGCCATCCGGGAAAACTCGTTCGCCGCAAGATCGATGACCTGGAACCCAAGGGCAAAGTCAAGAAGAAGAAGTAAGAACAGGGGTCAGGGATCAGGGTCCAGGGGTCAGGCCCCACCCACGCCCAGCCCCCTCAGATTCTACTCTCCTGGTCCGCCGCAAGCCTTCACACCAGGTATCTGCGGAACTTCGCTCGTATCCTTCGTCCTCGTCGTCGTCGTCCTCGTCCTCGAACCGAAGAGAGGGTATTGTAGTGCGGCATCAGCCAAATCGGGGATAGCCAGTGAATTCATTGGCTATTAGGTATTAGGTTTTAGGTATTAGCCCACCCCTCTCCCCCATGGCGCGCATTCTGACGGGGGGTGGCTGGGAGCTAATACCTAATACCTAACTGCTAATACCTATTGTCAAACAGTGATGGCGGATGAAGTGCCGGAAATGCGGACTGGGCTTACAAGTCGCCTAACTGGAAAGAGATGAGTCCCATGAAACAACAGGGATCGGATACCACGAGGTGGGCCTGGCTGTTCCTTGGTCCGGGGTTCCTGCTCCTTGCCCTTCTCCTGCCCGCGCCCAAGGGCATGACGCCGGAGGCGATGAAGCTCGTGGGCGTGACCACCCTGATGGCGGTCTGGTGGATGGGGGAGGTCGTGAAGATCGGCGTTCATCCCTTTGTGTTGATGATCCCCGCGATCATGAGCGCCTCTTGCGCCTTCATGCTTCCCGTGGCCACGCCACCCAACGCCATCATGTTCGGGAGCGGCTGCCTGGATATTCCGACGATGGCAAAGACGGGGATCGCCGTGAACCTCCTCGGTCTGATCCTGATCACCCTCCTAACGTTCACCCTTGGCGTTCGGGTCCTGGACATCTCTCCCGAGCTCGTGCCGGTGTGGGCCGTTCCGTAGAAAGAAAGGTGAAAAAAAGGTTCCTGACACCTTTTTTCGCCTTCCTCCTTTTCGGAAGAGGTGTCAAGCTCAATACTGCTTCTACTCTTTCTTCATGATGAACTGGTCGTGCTTGGTGTCCTCCCAGCGCATGAATGTAAAGATCGTCTTGATGGCTGCCGTCCGTAAAGGTTCCGGAGGATAAGGAATGGTTCTCCGGTTGACAAAAAACGTCCGAGTCAGCTCCGTATCCCGCTCGAGAACGAGGTCGGCCAAGGTTTGGCCGTTCAGATGGGTCATGGAGACGGCGTGTCCCATGCATCCCAGAGAATAGACGACGTCCTTGCCGCCCGCGTACCCCATGGCAGGCGCCATATCCAGAGGAACCGAAACGGGCCCACCCCATTGATGGGTGAAAGCGATTTCCTTCAGGGGCGGGAAGAGCTGGACCACGTCCCTCTTGAGGCCATCGAAGATCTCTTCGTTGTAGTCCTTTGCTTTTGGGACGTCGAATCCATAGGCAACGTCCACATCCCGCCCGCCCATGACGATGCGGTTGTCCGCTGTGAGGCGGTAGTAGTGGACCATGTCACGGAAATCCTCTATCCCTTCCCGGCCCTTCCAGCCGATTTCCCGGAAATGGGCTTCCTTGAGCGGTTCGGTCAGCACGATGTACGTCCAGACCGGAACCTGCTTGCGCTTGGTCGGGGCAAACAAGTGTGACCAGGCGTTGGTTGCCAGGACCACCTTCCTGGCTCGGACTCGACCTTCCGGAGTGTCCAGCCTGAATCGACCCCCGTCCCTGGCGATCTCTACAACGGGGCTGTTCTCGTAAATCTGCACGCCGAGCGGCTGGATCACGTCCTTCCAACTCCATGCCAGCTTCGCTGGGTTGAGGATTCCCATCCGGGGTTCCCACCAAGCTCCCCCCATGTACATGGGGCTGTCCACCCTGGACCGAAGCTCTTGCTCATCGATCCAGTCGATCTCCTCGATCCCCAGTTTCTTCGTGACAAACTCGTA
This sequence comes from bacterium, assembly GCA_030609865.1. The sequence goes on from JAUWSZ010000493.1 coordinate 2,290, forward strand.
TTCGTGCTCCAGACGCTTCTGATGGAGTTCGCATGTAGAAAGCAGCAGAAACCCGGGATGCTCGTAGTCGCAGTCCAGCTCGAGCGTGGTGGTCAAGTCTCGTAGCAGGTCGACGGCCCGGCAATTGTAGTTGTGTGCCTCGACGGTCTTCTGTTTGCTAAAACGTAAGGCCGTGATGGTGTGGAGCAACCCGAACTTTGTCATGCTGAATCCGGCGTTTCTTCCACTCGCCCCAAACCCGATGACCTGACCTTCGAGAATCGTGACCTTGGTCCCCGGTTCGGCCTTCTTGAGGAAGTACGCTGTCGACTGTCCCGTGAAGCCGCCCCCGATGATGGCCACATCCGTGTCGATTTCCTCCTGGAGGCTCGCATTCGGCGTGTACTCTCGGGTGGTCAGCCAGTAACTCTTTTCCCTGAAGTCTTCCTTCTCCATTTGTTTGATCTTCATTTCAGGTCCTCCTTCTGATCTTGTGGGAGTCTAGAAATAATGTCGGTCTCCCACGCACACGGGGTTTCCTTCTAGAAGAAATGGCGTCAGGTGTCTGCAACGATTGGAGGCCGCTTATCCGCCCAGGGCATGGATTCCTCTAATTGAGCGGCAAGCCGAATGAGCAGGGCTTCGTTCGCGAACTTGGCCACGAAGTGAACCCCGATCGGCAACCCGTCATCCGTCCAGTGCAAGGGAAGAGATATCGCGGGTTGACCCGTCACATTGAATTGAAGAGTGTACGGCATGATCTCCATCGTTCGTTGGGGGCGCTCTTCGATGTCTTCGACCAGGTAACCCAGTTCAGGCGCCGGTGCCGAGAGAACCGGCGAAATCAGCAGATCGAACCCGTTCTCCCCCTCCCACCAGTCGGCCATCTTGCGCGCATATTGATTCAATGAGGCCCCGGCTCCAATATACTGGGCAGCCGAAAGTTTTCTCCCCTGGCAATACCAGTCCCATGTACCCTTCTCCATATCACTCTCGGTCCATGGACGGCCGATCCATTCCTGAGCGTATTGAACGAAGAATGCCAGGTTGGCATATATGGCTCCCATGTATGTCCCAATCATTTCCATATCAAAGTATTGCTCTGGGAATGTCGATTCCACCTTGTGTCCCATATCGGAGAGAACGTTTCCCACCTTCTCGACCGCGGCAACGCAGGCGGGATCAATCCTGCCAAAAGGATTCACCGTACACAGACCGACCCGTAATTGCCCCGGGTCGCGCCCGACTTCATCGAGGAACGGACGATCCGGCGGGGGAGCGGTGTAATGATCGCCC
>JAUWSZ010000644.1 GCA_030609865.1 bacterium
ACCGTTGCCCCGCCGACAGGATGCTCGCCTGGTGGGAGAGGGGTGGGCTAATACCTAGAACCTAATACCTAATACCCAGGGCGGGGTTGCCGGGTGGCAGACGCGAGGACCCGCGCCCCACTTGTCTTTCTCGGTCGTTTATGATAAGAAGTCTTCTTTCTGTGAGCGCCTGCTGAAAGCCCCTTGAAGGTGCCGGTTTGTCGATGGGCAGGATTGTATCGGTAGCGAACCAAAAGGGTGGGGTCGGTAAGACCACCACGGCCCTCAACCTATCCGCGACCCTGGCCGCTGCGGAGAAGAAGACGCTTCTCGTGGATCTCGACCCACAGGGGAATTCAACCAGCGGCCTTGGGGTTGACAAGAATGCCCTTCCCGCGACCGTCTACGAGGTGCTGCTCGGAACGAAACGCCTCAAAGAGGTGACGCAGAAGACCGCGCTTGCCTATCTTGACCTGGTCCCGGCCAATACCAACCTGTTCGGAGCAGAGGTGGAGCTCGTAGACATACAGAACCGAGAGAGGCTTCTTCGAGACTCCCTGGAGGAGATAAAGGGGACATATGAATACATACTCGTGGATTGTCCCCCTTCGCTGACCCTCCTGACCATCAACGCCCTTGCGGCCGCGGACTCGATCCTGATCCCCATCCAGTGTGAATACTATGCGATGGAGGGCCTCGGGCAGCTCCTGCACACGATCCAGCTCACGCGGGACACGCTCAACCCGCGTCTCGAAATCGAGGGCATCCTGTTTACGATGTTCGACGGCAGGAACAACCTTTCCCACCAGGTGGCCGAGGAGGTGAAAAAGTATTTTCCGGCAAAGGTTTTCCAGACAGTCATCCCGCGGAACATAAAACTGAGTGAAAGCCCCAGCCATGGAAAACCTGTAATACTCTACGATATAGGCTGCAAGGGGGCAGAGAGCTACCTGGAGTTGGCAAAAGAATTGTTGTGTTCGTATTCGTAAAGAGACTTGCATGAGCAAGAAACAGGTACTTGGAAAAGGCCTCAACGCGCTCATACCGACCGGCGGTGAGGAAGGGGGAGGGGCGAGAGGGTCCTTTCTGTGTCCCGTGGAACAGATCCGGTCCAATCCGGACCAGCCGCGGAAACGTTTCGACGAGCAAGGCCTGGAATCCCTCGCAGTCACGATCAGGGCGAAGGGCGTCCTGCAGCCCTTGCTGGTTCGTCGGGTCGGGAATCGCTACGAGCTCATCGCAGGGGAGAGGCGCCTGAGGGCGGCCAAGAAGGCGGGCCTCGAGGAGGTCCCGGTCCTCGTCCGGGAGGCCGAGGAAGCGGACAGTCTCGAGTTGTCGATCCTGGAGAACATCCAGCGGGAAGACTTGAACCCGATCGAAGAGGCCAGGGCCTACAAGCAGATGCTGGACCGGCTTGCGCTCACGCAGGAGGAACTCGCCCGAAGGGTGGGTAAGGATCGCTCGTCCGTAGCAAACACGATGCGTTTACTGCAGCTTCCCAGGGAGATCCAGGAGGATCTCGCCACGGGACGGCTGAGTTCGGGGCATGCCCGGGCAATCCTGGCGGTCGATAGGGAGGTCATGCAGCTCAAATTGTGGGCCCTGATCAAGGACAAGGGGCTTTCGGTCCGGGAGGCAGAGAAGCATGTTCATGCGCTGAAGGCGGGAAAGGCCAGGCGGGAAAAGCCCCTGGCGCCTCTCGATCCGGACATGCAGACCCTGCAGGATGAACTCTGTCAGCACTTCGGCACCCGGGTGAAGATCCAGCAAGGGAAAAAGGGCGGAAAGATACAGATCCGGTACTCCTCGGCGGAGGAGCTGAATAGGATCTACACATTATTGATGATTCATTAGCGACAAGCGAGCAGAGGCTTGGGGAGCAGACGATGGAAGAGATGATAGGGTACCCGCCGAACTATTCGCTCATCATTCAGGCGGTCATCTTTCTGATCGCCCTCTACGTGATCAAGTCATTCATTCTGACCCCGATTTCGGAGGTCCTGAAAGGGCGCAGCGAGCAGATCGAGGGGTCGGAGCAAGAGGCGCAAAGGTTCGAGGAGGAGAGCGCTCGACTCGATGCCGGCTACAGGGCAAAGATCGCCGACGCCAGGGGCCAGGCCCAGCAGCAGAGGGCAAGGAGTCGGGAGGAGGCCAGAGGGGTGGAGAGGGAGATCCTGGGCAAGGGCCGCGAGGAGGCCCAGGAGATCCTCGAGGGCATTCGAACGGAGATCCAGCAGGAGAGCACGGAGGCGAGGGGCCGGTTGCGCGAAGAGGCGGCCGGGCTGTCCCGGATACTGACGGAGAAGCTATTGGGGAGGCCGGTTTCGTGAGAGCGAAGAATTGCAGCAGAAGAACGGTTCGGTACGAGGCTTGGCTCATGAGGATTTCGGTTGCCATCATGATCGCCGTGGCGCTTCTTGCCATGGCAGGCCCTGTCGCCAGGGCGAGCGGTGGTGGAGAGGAGCATCATGAGGTCCATTTTGGAAAGGCGATGATCTTTCAGATCATCAACTTCATTCTCCTCGTCTGTCTCATTCTCTACGTCTACCGCAAGTACTCTGCGGGGAGCTTCGAAAAGAGAAGCCTGGAGATTCAGACGGCCATGGAAGAGGCGGCCAAGGCCAAGAAGGCCGCTGAGGACAAGTACTTGGAGTACCAGGCCCGGGTCGCCCAGCTGGACGAGGAACTCGGCAAGATCCTGGAACTCTCCAAGGGGGATGCGGAGAAGGAGCGGGAGTCGATCATCGAAGAGGCGAAGAAACAGTCTGAGAAGATCGTTCAGCAGGCAGGGCTGACGGCCAAGCACGAGGTGGAGCTGGCAAAGCAGGAACTGCGAAAAGAGGCGGCAGTGCTTGCCGCAC
>JAUWSZ010000142.1 GCA_030609865.1 bacterium
ACCCGATCTGTCTTGACCTTGCGGACCTGGAATTCCTTTGGCGGTTGCTTGAACGTGAATACGATCTTCTCAACCATCTGGCGTCCCCTCCTAGGCAGCCTGTGCCACCCAAAGCGAAAGCTAAAAGAAGCCTTTAGCTCTTAGCTTTTAGCTCCCAGCCGTCACCCCTCGACAGCAGTCCCGCGAAGGGGGGGGTGGCGGGCTAACAGCTAATGGCTAACGGCTTACAGAGCCTTTGTCCTTTCGTCTTAGTTATTCCTGAGACACTAGACCTGCCTGGCCCAGAAGGCCCCTTCGTGAATCGCGGCCCCTATGTTCCGAGGGTTGAGGCAGTCCCCGATGCCAACGACTTGCGAAACCTTTCCCATGAGCGCCTCTTTCAGAAACTCGTTCGGCTCCCTGCCGCACGTGACGATTATGGTGTCTGCCGGAAGAAACTCCTCGTTTCCATCCTTGTCGATAATCGTGAGCCCATCGTCGGTGATCTCCACGGCCTTCCGGTTCAGCTTGAGCTTCACGCCCGCCTCGGGCAGGTATTCGTTGACGAGCATCTGGATGCGGGACGGGTCGAGCAGGTACGGGCCTTTGGCAATGTTTTCGGTCTTCTCAATCAGGGTGACGTCCTTTCCGCTCCTGGCAAGGGACAGGGAGGTCTCAGCTCCCTCGACACCTCCGACGACCACGACCCTGTCTCCTACACGATCCTTCCGCCGGATCAGACGGTCATGGACCATCGGGTATTCTCGAAGGGCCAGGTAATCTTCATAGTGGAGGACGATGGGTTTCAAAATCCCGTCGATATCGGGCCAGTGGGGCAGAGATCCCGTTGCAACGATCACCACATCCGGGTTCTGAGACAATACAAAGCCGGCCGTCACCTCTTTGTTGAGTACGACCTTCACATCCAGCTTTTCCATTTGCCTCTTGAGATAAGAGACCGAGTTGTACAGATGTCGTGTGGGCAAGTGGGGAAAGGCACAGGCCGTATGCACCAGTCCTCCCAGGCGCCCCTTCTTCTCGTACAGGGTGACGTCATGGCCCCGCTCGACGGCAATGCGGGCAAACTCCATTCCGGCCGGCCCTCCGCCGATCACCATGATCTTCTTCTTGTTCAAGGCGGGGGTCAGGGTGCCGTATTCTCGCTCTCGGCCGTAGGCAGCGTTCTGGGCGCATTTCGCCCGCTGGCCGGCAAAAAAAGCGGTCTGAAGGCACCAATTCTCGGACATGCACCTGCGGATGTCGTCGTCCCTTCCCTGGAGAACCTTACGCGGAAAATCCGGGTCCGCGGTCACGACCCTGCCAAGCTGTACGATGTCTGCCCTGCCCTCCTCGATGATCCTCCGCACGAGCTTCGGATCAAACAGCTTCCCCACCGTTGCAACGGGCTTCTTCGTGAGCTTCTTGACCGCCTCTGCGTAAGGCACCAGGGTCCCGGATGGGAAATACACGGGCTGACAGAGATAGGCGAGGGCCTCGTTCGTCGTCACACCGCCTGTGGAGACATCGAATACGTCCACTCCGGCCTTTTCGAGGGCCGGGACGAGTTCGTTCAACACGACCTCGAATCCGTATCCTTCGACACCGGCGTATTCCTCCGCACTGATCCGCCAGATGATCGGAAAATCCGGATCCGTGTGCTGCCGGATCGACTTCACGATCCGCTTCGACAGCAGGAGCCGGTCCCATCCCCACTTGTCCTCCCGCTTGTTGGTCACCGGAGAGGTGAACTGCATGATCAACGAGGCGCCGTGGGCAGCGTGGACGTTCACCGCATCGAACCCGGCCGCCTTGGCACGGGCAGCGGCCAGTCCGAACTCCTCGATGATACGCTCGATGTCACCATCGCTGAGCCTTCTCGCGTTCAGTCCGGGAGCAAAGGGCAACGGCACCTCGGAGGGCCCTACAGGCACTTGACCGTCGATCAATTCGGGCGTACAGATGATCCCCCCGTGAAAGAGCTGGACCGCTGCCTTCACGTCGGCCAGATGGATTTGGTAGGAGAGATCCGCAAGCCCGGGGATGTGCGAGTCGTGGTGAATATGAGGCATCCTCCGGAAGGCTACGCCATCCTTGCTGACGGCGGTGTTGGCCACCACGATCATGCCCGGACCGCCCCTCGCCTCGGCAATATAACTGTCGATATACTCCCGGTTGACATAACCTCCTTCCGCACCGAAACATCGGTAGATCGGCGCGTTGACCAGGCGGTTCTTCAGCTTCACGTATTTCCCGATCCGAATCGGGTCGCGAATGGTCGGCATAGTTCGCGGTCCTCCGAACAAAACTCCCGGGTGCTACCCTAACCCTCTCAATGGACTACCACTCAAACCATCTTGGGCCCTCTTCTATGTCCAACAGACGCCCGTAGTCGTAACTCAGGTAGAAGATGCCGCACTTGTAGCAGGACGCCCGGTTCCGCGGCGGAGTGATGGAAAAGAACTGGTACTTTTCGACCAGTTTGTGATGCTCGTAGCTCAACCGCAGGTAGTACTCTGTCGGGGCAGGCGGCAAGTCCATGTCCATGTATACGGATCCCGGCGAGCAGCGCCAGAGTTGATAGAACGGAAAAATCCCGTTCTGGAGACACCATTCGAACCCCTCGAGGTTCGACTCGATCCCTTCTTCCTGGCTCTTGAATCCTTCCGGTAGCACGATCTCCGGCCCGACCACGAAGTTCGTGCTCAGGTGACCGATGCCGAATATCTCCACTCCGTTCAGGAGAAGCTCACGCCAGCGGTCGTAGCCGACCGCACGTGCCTTGCCGGGGCACATGCTTTCGAAGATCTTCCGGTCCCATGTCTCGATGTTCCAAGTGGCGTTGCAGAAGCCGGCCTCCTTGGCTCGCACCGCGTCTTCCGGATCCAGCACCTGGGTACCGCACAAGAACCTTGCCTCCTTCCCAGCAGCGCTCTTCTTGATCGCCTCCAGGGGCCGGAGGTACACATCGAGTTCCTTTGTCCGATTGAGAAGAGCCCCTGCCACCACGATGTGGGCGTGATCCGCGGCAGGATGGGGATCTCCGAAGGCAAGCTCAAAGGCCTCGACCATGAGATTCGTGTCCATAGCGACTTGCGTTCGATACCCGGCCGCCTTTGCCATATCGAAGGTGGGGTTCCAGTCACAATAGCGACACTGCTCCTCTCCCTTGAAGTATTCACAGTAATCCAGTGGAACGATGCCGACGACATGGCAAGGGCCGACCTCGAATAGAACCGAGGTAATCGATTCTCCGTTTGAAAGGGTCTTGTTGTACCAGTGCGGCTTCGACGGGAAGAAGACCTCTTCGATCGGCTCTTCTCTTCGGTAAAGCGTGAAGGAGCCCTCCGGCTCGAGCCGGATCGTGTAGGGACTGTCCAGATCCATGATCATCTTGATGTACGTGTCGTCCTGGAGATGGAAGCTCCACGGCAGGGAGCCCAGATCGATATCGTCGGAGACATCATGATGGCACTTGAAGCCGCGGACCGTATCCGGCAGTCCATCTGCAGTGATCCGATTGAGATCCGGCGTGTGATTGATCCCCCGGTTGAGCAGGTCGGCCTTCAGTACGATGGTTCTCGGGATGTGTGGATACTTCTCACAAAGTCTCTCCAGGGTATAATCGTCGTCTGTTTGCCCTTTCATCTTTTACCCCTCGATTATCTCTTTGGAAAATCCAAGACTGTGTGCCTTTACAAAGCTCCTACCACACCTCCCCCACTGCGCCTTCTTCCTTCAGCTTGGCGATCTCATCCGGCGAATAGCCAAGCTTGGAGAGGATCTCATCGTTGTGCTCTCCCAGGGTGGGCGCTCCGGAAACGACCTTGCCTGGAGTGAGGGAGAACTTCGGCACCATGCCCGCTCCTTTGACCCTGTCGAAGACCGGGTCGTCCCACTCGATGAAATCCTCGCGGGCCTTGAAATGCGGGTCTTCGGCCATGTCCTTGACGTCGTAAATCCTCTGGCACGGCACCTGGTGCTCTATCGTGAGAATCTCCTCCACTTCGTCGGCATTACGGGCGGCCACCCATTCCCTCAGCATCTTGTCGAACACTTCTGCGCCCGGGGTCCCCCTCAGGCAGTTCTCGAACTGCGGGTACCATGTAGGGTCTTTCGGGTCCACACCGATGGCCACACACAAACGAGAGAAGGGCTCGTTCACGGCGTTTATGCAGAACCACTTGCCATCCTTGCTCTTGTAGGTGTCCCAGGGGATCGCCAGGGGGTGCTTGTTCCCCATTCTCTCTGGGATCACGTCGTTGTGAAAGTAGTTGATGGCCGTGTCGGCCAGCATACGGAACACGGACTCGTACTGGGCCACATCCACGGACTGCCCTTTGCCCGTCTTCTGCGCGTAGATGTAGGCTGCCAGGGCAGACCAGAGCGTGAAGAGGCCTGATATGTAGTCGCAGACATACGGCTTCCCCGCGATCGGGGGAGAGGGGTCCGGTTCTCCTGCCAGAGACATCAGGCCCCCGAAGGCCTGACCGATCATGTCGTAGGAGGCCCGCTGCGTGTAACGCGGATCCCCCGTCCGGCCATACCCGGAGACGTGCATGATGACGAGCCTGGGGTTCCTCTCGAGAATGCGCTCGTCGGTGAGTCCCAGCTTTTCGTACGTCCCGGGGATCGAGCTCTCGATCCAGATGTCCGCATCGTCCAGCAGCTTCAGGAAGATCTCCTGCGCCTCCTCCGCCTTCATGCTCAGGGTGAGGCTCCGCTGATTTCTCTTCTCCTGAGCCCATCCAGCATGGGACATTCGGTAGATTTCACCCATCGGCGGCTCGACGTGAATCACATCCGCACCAAAGTCGGCGGCCAGGGTGGCGGCCCAGGGACCGGCATTGTTTCTTCCGCTGTCGATGATCTTGATGCCCTGTAACGGACCAAAAGGTTCTTGCTTCTTCTCACCCATCGCGCATCTCTTCTCCCATGATTCTGGCAAGGGTCTCCAGGGATTCGTCGATCTGGAGGATTTCCTTCGTAGGCAACCTTTCCAACGCATTCATCGCCCTCACGGGCCCTGCAAAAGGGGCCGAGGAAGCCAACCTCTTGCCCTTGGACGTAACTGCCAACAGGACCTTTCGCCGGTCCCGGGTGTCCCGGTTCTTGACCACGTAACCATCGCGTTCGAGGCGGTCCACGATCCCCCCCACCGTGGTGATGTGGCGGAAGGTCCTGCCACAGACATCGGTCAAGGTGAGCGGCCCGTTCTGCGCAATGATTTTCAAGGTTCCTGCCTGAGGCCCTGTAATGTTATGCTTTTTCTTGAGTTCTGCGGAGAAGTCATCGATCGTACGAAGGATTTTCCGAAAGGATTGGATAATTTCCCCTATGGCTTTCTGTCGGCGGGCTGACATAGGGCACGCTTTCCGGGGGCGTCGTGGATGTTACTAGGCATACATATAATAGGTATGCCTAATAATCGGCGATTCGGATCCGTCTGTCAAGCTTTTTTTTCATTTTCTGGGGATTGGGGTTGCCTGCTAGGGGTTTGGTTGGTTTTGATCAGCGTCCCCGGCCTCCGGCGGAACGTTTTGGGGCGCTCTGTCCTGGCCTCTCCACCTGTCCAGGAACGAGGAAAACCCTTTCACATCGAGCGCATTCTCAGGGCAGACTTCCACACAGCAGTAACAGAGAATGCAGATGTCCTGGTCGACCGCAGGGAAATCCTTCTTCTGGGGGACGTGCATGGCCTTAGGAGGACAAACCTTTACGCAATTGTAGCATTTCTTGCAGACCTTCTGGTTCACCTTCACCTTGTTCTGTACCCAGATGCCGGTCAGCCATTTGTTGATCACCATCCCGAAGCGGCTGTTCGCGATGAACCCGATCGGCATCTTGAACTTCGGGAGCACCTCGAGCCTGCCGATCAGGTCCATCTGATAGGGATCGAACTCCGCGAGGTTCCTCTCGGCCGCCACCTTCATGTAGTTCACCCGCTCCGGCTTGATGCCCATCATGTGGCACATGACCGCATCCAGGGAGACAGCGTTGTCCGAGGCCAGGATCTTCCCGATCGGACGGAGGATGCCGCTCGTGGAGGGACCGTTGCCTTCCATGCCGATGATGCAGTCCATGATCGTCAACTCAGGGGGGCGGATCTGGAAGATGTCGACCAGGGCCTCGGAAAAGGCCATGTTGTTCGGTGCCTTGAGATGTACCTTCGGTTTCTCGCCGCCGAGCACGATCCCGAAGGAATTCTTCACAGCTCCGCTGATCGTGGTGAAGATGTGCGTCTTGAATCGAGGCAGGCTGACCATGTAATCGACGTCAAGGACGTCCTTCGAAATCAGGACGTGATCAAGGAGCCGGGCGTTCATCTCCACCTCGACGGTTTCGGCGGAGATGTTCTTGTAGGCGCCATCCGAGGCCTCCAGGATGCCGCTTCTGCGGGCGCAGCGCTGGTTCTCCTGAAGCCCTGCCAATGCGGGGTTGTCCCCCACGATGACATGGGCCCCTTTGTTCCGGAGCGCCTTGACGACGGCGTTCACCACGGCTGGATGCGTCGTTGAGCCTGAATTCTCGTTGAAATTGAAATGCCCGAGCATGTTCGGCTTGACGAGCACCCGCTTGCCGTTCCAATCGATGGGAAAGCGCTCGAGGACCTTAGGGATCACCCCTCCCACGTTCTCGTAAGTGGCATCTTCGATGACTACCCTTGCCATGGAATCTCTCCTCTTTCGTCATCCCGCCAGATTCTGGGAAGCCGGAGGTCTTTCACGGGAGAAAGGACCCCTCGGGCCCCTTCATCCGAAGAATTCCAGCCAGCTGAACCTCTC
>JAUWSZ010000606.1 GCA_030609865.1 bacterium
CCTCTTCCAGAGTCTCCCTGGGCACCGCCCCTGCGGGAAGCATCTTGTCGAAGGTCTGCTGCAAATCCACGCTGCTGGCCACGAGCTTGTCCGCATAGAACTCCGTCCCATCCTCAAGCCGGACCCCTGCGGCACGGCCGTCCTCGACCAGGATCTCGCCCACCGGCGCGGCCGGCAGCAGCGTCACCCCTGCCCTGCGCAGCTGTCTCCACAGGGCGTGGGCCAGTCGATGAGAGCCTCCTATGGCGATCTTCCAGTTGTCGATCTTGCCCAGCATGAAGGGAAAGGACACCGCCAGCCCCACAACATCCGTGTAGTAGCCGCATACGGCGGCATGAAAGGCGAGCATCGCCTTGACCTTCTCATTCTCGAAGTGCTTGTTCAGAAAATCGTTGATGGTCATGGACCGCAGCTTGGCCCGGAAGAACTCGGTCTTGTCCTCCACCTTCCACGTGGCCAGTGCCTTGGTGATGTAGTTCACATCGATAGGCGGAGCGTACATCAAGGTGCGGATCATCAGGTCCTGAAAGCCCTTCACCTCCTTGTGCAACCTCAAGAACGTGTCCGCGTCCTTCCGGCTGAACCGGCTGAACGAGGTATGAGTCTTGGCCATGTCCGTGTGGATGGTCATGGCCGTCCCGTCGGCGAAGATCGAACCCATCTGCACTGGCGGATGGCCGTAGGTGACCCCGTCCGGTTCTCCCACCAGGTCGAGATCGTCGTAGACCGGACAGAGGCCCACAAAGGTGTGATAATTGCTGTGCAGATTGTGAAGGAAGCCCGGTTCCGTGTAGAGTTCGGTCGAAAGCCCTCCCCCCTCCTCCAGCCTTCGCTCGAGCACCAGCACGTTCCATCCGCTCTTGCCCAGGTAGGTGGACAGGGCCATGCCGTTGTGCCCGGCCCCGATCACAATGGCATCATAGGTTTCTTTGTCCATACTTGATCTCCCTTTTGCCTTTGACCTTTTACCTGCACAGTTAGGTTCCGTGAGGAATCATTCGTAAGGAGGCTTCCCCAGAGGCCACTCGGTCAGCCCGGTCTGGGCGTAGACCTCGAAGATCACGTTCACCATGTCCGCATGCTGCATCAGGAGCCGCATGTCCCCCCGGATCTTCATCGTTCCGTTCAGGCCAACCTCCACAGGGTCCACGATCTCTGCAGCCACGCCGTCGAAGATGTGGGCCGGGCCGGTGATCCGGTAGTGCAGGCCCTTGCCCGGAACCTTGTCCGGGTATTCCTTGTACTCGGCAACCTTCCCATCGAGAAAACGAACGAAATAGTGCTTCGTCGTTCCCTCCGGGACATACGGTGACTTCCCGTCCCCCACCACCTCTATCGCGATTTTCCACTCGCCCTGTGGCACCTTGTCGGAGATGTCATCCCGGCTGTTCGCCAGGTTCAACATGGCTTCGTACCACTCCGGGGTGTAGATTGCTGGCATGGGTCATCCCTCCTGTGTCTGCGTTTCGTCCGTTTATGTCATACCTTTTTGATATGAAATCTTGGTACAGCGGTTTTTCACTCCTTCGCTGTGTTCAGGGACCCTTCATGCAGGGGTTGTGTGTTGAGATCAGGATCCACCGAAAAGCTGGAAGAGGTAGTAGACCAGCAGGCTCAACCCGCCAAGGCCCACGATTGAGCCGGCCGCCCAGAGGAGATACGCTCTGCCCTTTGAGGGAACGGGCTCGATCAGGAGCTCGGGTGGTATCTTGAGGAATGAAAGAACCTTCAGGGACTGAATCGGTTTCCTGGGAAAGGCCTTGAGCTTCATGTTTCCCCTCATGACCTCGACGAAGGGGTTCGCCTTCCCGGAGAGTATGTTTGCAAGCAGCAGATAGGAGCTCTGCAAATGGAGATCAAGATCTTCGCCCGCCCCGTTTCCGATCAGGATCTCTTCCCCCTGGAAGGACACGGTCGTTGCAATGCCCTTCTCGACCTCCACGCAAACGCGCCCCCGGATCCGGAGCCCGGCCTCCACCTTGTGGTCGAAGTCCGCGAAGTTCTGTTCCAGATACTGTTGGATCATCATCCCCAGCCCGTTCAGGTCCTGTCCCTCCACCGCGCAGACGGAAATGCGAGGCGATTGGTCCGTTGAGCCTCCTTCGATGCCCGACATGGTTTGATCCAGGTTCATGGCGACGATGCCCTCATCCTTTCTTTAACGACACTCGAGCCGTTCGTTCTTCCCTGCCGGAATTGATTTCTGTCCGGCGCTGTTTTTCCTTCACGTTCTTCAAGACATATTCCTTCTCATGGTCGAAAAAGGCGCGTGCCGTTGTTGCTGCCATCTCGCCGTTGCCCTCTTGAGCGGCATACCTGGTGATTCTCTCGAAGAAATCAGCGTTTTTCTTCAGGTTCCCGACCTGAATCGACACGGCCTCATATTCGGCCCGGCGCATGCTTGTATCCAGGTCCCCGAGGAGCATTTCTTCGAGCAAGGGGTTCTTGGACCCCTGCAGGCCTGCACGGGAATATTCGAGGAAGGCCTGGTAGTAGCCGAGGATGTCTCCCTCCTCTGCAGCCTGGTTGAGTTGCTCCTGCGCGACGCGGAGTCTCTTTCGGTCATCCTCTGTGCTCCTCTCCGCGAACCTCCTGGCGCCCAGTGCGTAGAGCTCGCCGAGGACGTCGAAGAGGCTCTCTACGAAGGTTGCCGACATCTCGGTGACGCGGGCGCCGTGACGAGGGACCACTTCGACCAACCTGTCCTTCTCCAGGATACGAAGGGCCTCTCGAACAGGAGATCGACTCACGCCCAATTCTTCGGCGAGCCTCTCCTCCTGAATCTTCTCGCCGGCTTTCAACTCGGAGCGGATGATCTTGTCGCTCACGTATTGAGCGATCTGTACTGCGAGGGTTTCTTTCGGGGCAAAGTTCATTGTTCCCTCCTCGACCTCGTTGCTTGATCGATTTCTATCAAATGATTCGAAGATTGTCAACAAAATTTTGTATTTTTTATGCAAACACCGAGTCACCCAACTGTCTCGTTCCAAAGACAGAATCTATAAATTGGTTGTGAAATC
>JAUWSZ010000556.1 GCA_030609865.1 bacterium
CCGTCATCTCGAAGATGATGATCATGGCCGTGAGGGGCGCCTGGGTCGTGGCGGCCACTACCGCCCCCATTCCGACCATGGCATAGGCTCCGGGCCCTGCCGTGTGAGACGGGAAGTACTGATGTACCCACGTGCCCAGGAATCCCCCTGTCATCGCCCCCAGGAAGAGTGAGGGGGCAAAGATACCTCCCGACCCGCCCGAACCGATCGTAATCGAGGTTGCGGCCAGCTTGATGAAGATCAACGACAACAACAAATACCAGGTCATCTCGCCTGCCAGGGCCATGTCGATCGTTTCGTAGCCGACGCCCAGGATGTGGGGAAAGGCGAGGGAGATACTGCCGATGATCAAGCCGCCGATGACCGGCTTGGAAAGATCGGGTATCCGGAGGGCGTCGAAGTGATCCTCCGTCCGGTAGAGGAGGGTGCTGAAGCCTACGCCGACAAAGGCTGCCGCAATGCCCAGGACTGCGTAGGGGAGCATCTCGTAGGCACTGACGAGTTCATAGCTCGGCACGATGAAGGCAGGCATGTCGCCGATCAGGCTACGTGTGACAATCGTGGAGACAACGGATGAGATGACGATCGGGCTGAACTGGGAGACGCCGAAATCGCCCAGGATGATCTCGAGGGCGAAGAGGGCGCCGGCGATCGGGGCGTTGAACGTTCCGGCGATTCCCGCCGCGGCCCCGCAGCCGACCAGTGTGCGGAGGCGTGGGGCGGACACCCGAAACAGCTGCCCCACGGTGGACTCAAAGGCCGATCCGATCTGGACGATCGGACCCTCCCGGCCGACAGACCCTCCTGTTCCGATTGTGATGGCAGAGGCCAGCGCCTTGATGAGGACGAGGCGCGTCCGGATTACGCCGCCCCGCAGGGCAACAGCCTCCATCACCTCCGGCACGCCGTGTCCCCTCGCCTCCCTGGCCAGCCGGAACACCAGGGGCCCGACCAGGAGACCGCCGATTGCCGGTATGAGGATCAGGACGTACCAGGGGAGGGAACGGACAGCATCCAGGTCATAAGACCATGTGCCGTACGCGATCCGCTGGACCAGGCGGATCAGATGTCGAAACCCGATCGCCACGAAGCCTCCACCGAGGCCGATCAGGGCCCCGATGAGGATCATGAAGGCATGGTCAGAGGATTTCATCCTCAGGAAGTTGATCCGTAACGACGTTCCGATTTTATCCAGTAAGCCGGACATCTTCGACGCTCCACAGCGTGAAAAAAGCGCAACAGTAGCACATAATGCCCTTGGATCAAAGAGGGGGTTCGAGCTACCTCTCCGTCTTGTCCAGCAGCATGCCCGGAACGACCGCATCCTCCCCGAACCGCTCGGCCAAGTCGTCAAGTGCTTCTTGGAGTTGCTGCCTCCGTTCGCGGCCCCCCTCGTCCTCCAGGAGCGACATCTGTCCGGCCGGCAGACCCGAGATGAGGCGAGACAGGTAGATGCCGAGAAGCCTCACGGGCCTCGTGCCGGCCTTTGTCTTTTCCAGGATATCACCGCAGGTCGTGTAGATCCTGGCCGCGTCGTTGGTCGCAGTGTCCAGGGTTGCGGAACGGGTCACGAGCTTGAAATCGCTGTATTTCACCTTCAGGGTCACGGTCTTTCCCGTGAGGCCGTGACGCCGAACCCGTCGGGCCACCTTCGTGGCGAGGGAAAGGAGTTCCCTGTTCAGGGTCTCCCTGTTCGTCAGGTCCTCGGAGAAGGTCTCCTCCCTGCCGATGCTCTTCACCGGCCGGTGGGGCTCCACCGGCCTCGGATCGACCCCTCGAGAGAGGAGGTGGAGTTGCTCTCCGTGTTTTCCGAACTCCCTGCGGAGTCGTTCGCCCGGGATGCGGCTCAGGTCCCCGATCGTCGCCACGCCCAGGCGCCCCAGGGCCCTGAACGTTACATCGCCAACGCCCCACAGCCTCTTGATCGAGAGTGGCTCGAGAAACTCCCCGGTCTTCTCGTGGGCCACGCAAACCAGCCCATCCGGCTTGCCCAGGTCAGAGGCGATCTTTGCCACGAATTTCGTGGAGGCAATGCCCGCCGAGACGGTGAGGCCCACCTCTTCCCGGACCAGCCGTTTGATCTCCCGGGCGATCGTTTCCGCGTTCCCGAAGAGGCGACGCGACCCTGTCACGTCCAGGAAGCCCTCGTCGATCGACAGAGGCTCCACGAGGGGGGTGAACCGGCAGAAGATCTCGAAGATGATCTCCGACACCTCCTGGTATCGGGCCATCCTCACGGGCAGGAAGATTCCGTGGGGGCAGAGCCGCATGGCGGCAGCCACCGGTTGGGCGGAGTGAATGCCGAAGGGTCTGGCCTCGTATGAGGCGGATGTGACGACCCCCCGCTGTTGCTTGCCGCCCACGATGACCGGCTTTCCGGCCAGGGAGGGATCGTCGAGCACCTCGACCGACGCATAGAACGCGTCCATATCCAGGTGAATGATTTCGCGTTTTATCCCTGCCATCTGATCTACTGTTTCTGTGCCTGCGCTTTCTTGACGGCCCGTTCCAGCATCCCATCCAGCACGAAGGGTACGTACCGCTTCGCAAAATAGATAAGCCATCCCTCCGCGTTGGCCAGGATCATGTACCGTTCCTTTCGAATCCCCTTGAGGAGCGCCCGTGCGACCACTTCCGGTTCGATCAGCTTTGCCGTTTCCCCGATCGCCCAAGTCTCCGGGGGCTTGGTTTTGTTCTCGAGTTCATATCCCGGCGTATCCGTGTCAGGGGGACAAAGTACCGAGACCCGGATGTTGTACTGCCTGAGTTCCATCTTCAGGGTCTCGGAGAGGCCCATAATAGCGAACTTCGAGGCGCTGTAGTCGGCATAGCCGAAGACCCCGATAAAGCCGGCCATGGACGAGACATTGACGATGTGGCCGCCGCCCTTTTTCTTCATGTGAGGAAGCAGTGCCTGGATCGTGCCCCATGCACCGTAGAAGTTCGTCCTCATGATGTCGTCGAACTGTTCGTAGGAAATCTCCTCGAAAGGCCGTGGCACGGCTTTGCCCGCCGAGTTGATCAACAGGTCGGGGATGCCGAACTGCTCGACCGCCTCGGCCATCACCCGGTTCACTTCCTCGTGTTGTGACACGTTCAGTTGCATCCCGGAAAATCGCTGCCCCTCGGACTTGCGTTGTCCTTCGATTTCCCCGAGAGCGTGATCGATGCGATCCCGGCTCCGGGAGAGGATGAGGACGTTCGAGCCCTCTGCTGCCAACAGCTTGGCCGTTGTCAGTCCGATTCCGCTCGAGCCACCCGTGATGTATACGTTTCGATCCTCAAA
>JAUWSZ010000384.1 GCA_030609865.1 bacterium
CCCACACGCACATTAGAGTCTTTCATCGGAACATCCACGTTTTTCGCGTAGATGTTTGCAGAACCTCCATATCGGCGAATTGAACAAGGTGAAAGGTGAAAGGTCAACGGGCCGCGCCTCCCCACCAGGACTATCGCTCGTCGTCGTCCTCGTCCTCGTCCTCGAATTCGGGCTCGGGCACGCACAGGGGCGCATGGCCTGACCCCGACCTTTGGCTATTAGCTCTTAGCGATTAGCTTTTAGCTCCTCGCCACAACCCCCGGCAGAGTGCCTGCCAAGGGGCGGCGGGGTGGGCTAACAGCTAACGGCTAAAAGCTAAGGGCTTCTTTTCCCTTTAGCCTTGACCCTTTCGACTTCTGCCTTGCGGCGCAAGCCGCATTTGAACATTGTATAGAATCGAGGGATTTTGGGTCAACGAACCCCTTCGGACATCATGGCATCGATCCGGTTCGAGGAGGAGGACGAGGACGAATGGCATCTCCCACGTGTTACGTTCATCACCGGACCCTGACCCCTGACACAGACCAGGCGACCATTGCCTGACACGCCTCCTCCATCGAGATTCCCCAACTCGCAGAGAACGTCTGCTCCGAAGGCACGCCGGGTCGGGTGGCCTCGAGAAATCGAACGAAGTCGCGCGGCGCTGACCTCGAAGAGCGGGTGAGCAAATAGTAGGTAAGCGCACATGCCATGCGGTACTGGGATGGGCTCAGTTTCTTGCCGGGCGGGACACGCAGGAGTTGCAGGCATCCTCGCTCCTTGCCCCTCCTCGCTTCCCGTTGAACCTTCTGCAACAGGTCTTCCTCGAGGTGGGGAAAAGGAGGGCCTGAGGCCATTACCTGGGACAACCCTTCATCGATCCAGGGAGGGACGTCGCAGAAGTGGGCCGCCACGAGGTAATGGGTAAGCTCGTGGCGTAATGTGTCCTGAAATCCCCTGCTTCCCGGGTTGCCGTAGAGGGTGACAACGTAGGCTTCCTCGATTTCGTAGCACACGCCTCGCCGCCACCGAAGAGACGGGACCTCCCGACTCAGGTGCCACCAGAGTCCCCAGCGATTTGGGTAGTGGTAGATCCTGAGCATGCTTCCCGGAGGGACCTGGAGATGGAGATAGCCCCCCAGGTCCGTGAGGAATCCCTGTGCCTCCTGGGAAACGACCTGCGCCTCGGAGGGAGCCTCTTTGGTATAGAGGACGAGTCCCGTACCCGGATACGAGGCGCCGGGAGGCCCGGAAGCACATCCGCTCGAGAGGACGGCAAGGAGGACAGGGAGGGCCCGATTCATTCGCAACTAAGCGCTTCCTTCCGGATTCGGATCATCCTGGGGCGGTGGGGGTTTCCAGCCCTCAGGGAAATCGGCCAGGAGTCGTTTGTCTACGGGGTGATCCAGCATGGAGAAGCATTTGTAGGTTATTGCCAACAGTTGATTCTCGACAAAACGATGAAACTGCTCGAAGACTTCCTTCTGATCCAGATTGTCCGGTAGTTGGTACGGGCCCTCCGCCATGATCACGATCTTGTTGAAAGGCAGAGGCAGCGTGGTCCTGTCCCAAGTGGGAAGCAAGATCCGTCTCTTGCTCCAGATGCGGACGACGAAAAGAGGGGCACCGATTTTCCTGGCCATGACGATGATCCCTGTCTTCATCCGATACGCCGGACCGGAAGATCCATCCACGGTAATACCAACAGCCGGCTTATCGACCTTCAACAGATGCTCGGTAAATTCTTCAAGAATCTTTTTCTTGCGGCTTTTTCCTTTGCTCGATCCCCCCCTGAAGACCGTAAAATTGCAAAGCCTCAACAGGCGTGCAATCACTTCACCCGCATCCCCCACACTCGCAATCGTCTGGCCATGAAACCTTCTGTATGCCCAGGGCACGCAAAGTACATCCTGGTGCCACACAGCGGCAACAAATCTGTGAGGATGCTTGCGCAAAGCCTCATCAAGAGGGGAAGTCAGGTCAATGATTCTACTGGTGGCCCAAACAAACCAGAAATAAGCAAAATACAGGTAGGGGACCGTGTATTTCGCCAGCTGGACGAGCGCCTTGTTTCTGTACCGATGCCATTCGAGTCTTTTCTTGTTTTTCACTGTCGTCCTTGCGATTCAACGAAAGAAGAGATTCAGACCGTCGGGACGGGCTAGAGCCCTCGCATGTGCTCGGGCCGGAGGGGAACCCTCTGCTCCCGGGCCTCGCGGATGATCTTGAGCAGGCGGTCTTTGTCTTGGGGGAGGGTTCCCCCGAGCGGAAGATAGTTGGAGGCGTGGTTCGTCCGAAAGACGATCTCCCTGTCGGTTTCGATGCATCCCAGCAACGCCTCGAGTTCAACGATGATCTCTTCCTGGGAGAGCAGCTCGAACTCCCCGCGGGAGATCCATTCCTCCACCGGCAGGCCGGGGACCACCATCAGGGTGAGGGCCCCCAGGTAGTGGGGCTGGATCCTGGAGAGGATCCTTCCCGTGTCCCGGGCATGGAGAAGGCTTTGTTTCCGGCCACCCAGCCCCAGGATGACCGTGATCGAGATCTCGAAACCCGCCTCGACGGCGCGGGAACAGGCCAGAACGGTCTCTTCGGCGGTCACCCCCTTGTTGTGCAGCTCGAGGATCGCCTCGCTCCCGCTCTCCAGTCCGATGTACAGAAGCGAAATGCCCGACTGGCGGATCCGCTTCAGGTCCTCGTCCGACTTGCGGAGGATATCGTTGGCGCAGGCATAGACACTGACCCTTTCTAAAGAAGGAAAGAGCCCGTAGGCGTGACGGCTTATCTTTTCCAGTTGGCCCGCACGCATGATCATGGCGTTCGAGTCCAGGAGGAAGATCCTTCGTACGGCCGGCCCGGTCTGCCCCCGGGCCTCGTCCAGGTCCTTCATAACGTCCCTGGCCGGGCGAACCCGGAACTTCTTCTGTGGAATCTGGCGATCGATCAGCCAGGACCCGCAGAAATAACAGTGCCCCTGCGCCGCGCTCGCGCAGCCGATCGTGGCCTGGATGAGCAGGCTGGCCCCCTCGGAGGGTGGCCGGTAGACAGGTTCAACGTAGAACATCGCTTCGTTCCGTTCCTCAGGGGGTTCTATGACAATGCTGTGCTGTGTCCTGTCTGGATCGAATCCATACAGGATAATCCATGCAGGGTGGACACGCAAGGCCTGAAGGCTCTGGGTTTCGGGAGACTACCGCGTCCCTCGCAGTGTCCGCCAGTGGGGTGCCTTGGAACGATCGCTATGTTTCAGGATAGTCTTGCCGTTTGGTACTGTTATGGGTTCCCTCTCCGATTTGTTTGGGCTCCGTCTCTCCCTCCCCCTGTCGCCCGGCACAAATCTCCGACGGAACCCATAACAGCACCGAGCAACTCGAGCTCTGCCATGGAAACCCTGCAACGGTTCCACTGTCACTGCGAATCTTCTTTCAGAAAAGGAATGTACCGAATGAGGTACATGCCAGGAACCGAGGCGACGAAGCTGAGCCCAAAGAACCGCCAGTAGCCCACCCAGGAGGCGAGAAAGCCACTGGTGATTCCAAAGACGATCCCGCCTACACTCATGATCCCGGACACGATTGCGAAGTGGGACGCCTTGAATTCGGGGCGGCAACAACGCATGAGATAGAACGAGAAGACCGCCGTGCCCAGACCTCCGGCAAACTGATCGAAGCAATGCACTGCGCCTACGAACAAGAGGGACACTTCGCCAGCAGCCCCTTCGTGAATGAAGATATCACGGTAATGGTATGCCATACCCATGTACACGACGTTGGTCAGATTCTGGGCAAGCGTGAGAGGCCAGATGGTTTTCCGGAGTGAATACCGGGCAATAAAAGCGCCTCCCGCAAGGGCGCCAAGAATGGAGAACAGGATTCCGAAGGTCCCGGAGAGGAGCCCGTATTGCGCTTTGTTAATGCCGAGGTCGAGCAGGAAAGGGGCCGTCATGGCAGCAAGCAAGGATTCGCCCGTGCGGTACAGTACGATGAAGGCCAGGGCCCATCCGATGCGCTTCTGATCGAGAAAGGTCAGGAAGGCATTCGCGTAGAACGAGTCCGATCCGAGGAACCTTTCACGGATCCTGTTCCGAAGGGCCAGAAGAACGACAAGGGCAGCGAAGAGGGCGAGGCTGATCCATCCGGCAGGAGACAGGAGTTTGCCCAGATGCCCAAGCGCAGCAAGAACTCTGCCGAGGGGGGGCCAGTGCCTGCAAAGGTAGAGCAGGACAGCCAAGAGCAAGCCTGCCAGGCCGATGCCTGTAATCTTTCTTCCG
>JAUWSZ010000358.1 GCA_030609865.1 bacterium
ATTCTTCGGGCAATCGAGCCCCTCCCCTTTGCGACGACTTGAGGGGCATGGTCCCGGTCCTTCTCGTACCGGAGCGCTACCGCCCTTTCTCGTGCTTTATCCGTATGATTCGACAAACCGGACCCCCTCAAGTTCGCTTCGAAGCCTCTTCGGCACGCCCCGCGAAACCCGTACGGTACCCCCGGGAAGACCCATGTCCGCCAGCTGTTCCTCCAGCCTGTGCACCGCCTTCCGAAGGGCGCTGTAAGCCATGGGGCCGGTGGAAAAGTGAACTTCCAGCCGCCTGAAACTCCACGCCAATGTGACGAGAAGCTCCTCTGCCGGCAGGAAGGGCACGCGAAAGGTCACCAGAAACTCGGTGCCGCGAGGCCTTTGAAATCGCTTCAAGAATCCTTCGATCACCGTCTCCTCGCCGAAGGGCAGCCAGAAAGGGACTGGCCCCTCGGGTCCACCCTGCAGGCTCAGGAGTTGTTGAACTTCCAACTGCTTCAAGGCGGCGCTGATCGTCTCGCGGACCGAGGCGACCGGGTGCTTGCCTGTCTGACTCAGCAGGAAGCATTTCAGATCTTCCCCGAGAGAACGAGGCACCCTCTTTCGTAGGGCTTCGCGGACTCTTGCCTCGTAGAACAGGCCGCAGTTCAGAAAGGCTGCCCGCACCGCTTCCCCGGTTCGGCAGTCCGTTGCGAAGCCGGAAGGCAGGGAGGCGTTCGAAAACAGGGTGCGCAACAGGGAGGCGAGGGGCGTCTTCAGCGTCTGCCTCTGGGCCAAGAGGGCTTCGATGGCATTCGCCGGAATCGGCCTGGAGAGAAGCTGGATCACGCCCTGCCGTATCTTCACCTCGGCAAGATACCTTCCCCCCTCCTCGAGCGGGACCCGGCTTTCAACGGTGAAGGGCTCGCGCCCTATCAAAATGCGATACTGATCTCCGGGCATGCTCTCCAAGACCCGGAATCCCACGGTCGCACCGTCCCGAAGAACGCCGGAAGGCGCAAGGCTGGACTTCTGGGATGAAGAAATCTGCACGCTCTGTGCGTAAACCGTGATCTTTCCGGGTACTGTCATCGTGTCTATCGAGTCCTTTGGTATTAGGTATTAGGTGTTAGGTATTGGCTCCCAACCTCTACCGCACCGCGAGGACTGTGAATCGTCCTCGTCCTCGTCGTCGTCCTCGCGCCTCAAACCGACCCTACCGCATCCGGCTCCAGCGCAAAGGGCACATGTATCCCATGGTTCGCTTTCTCGGACTTGGCCATCTCAGAAATGGCAAGCACCATCTCGACCTCCCGCGTCGGCAGTTGAAGACGCTGGGCGATCTGTTCCATGGAGCATCCCTTCTGCTTCAATTTCGTTGCCTGCTCCGTTATGCCCTCGAACGCCCACTCACCGGGAGCGTCCTCGGTCAAAGGGTTCGCTCCTTCGCCCCCGTCTTGGGTCGGAGCCTTGACAGCCGCATCGCTTCCCTTGCGGCCGAACGACTCCAGGCGAGACTGTACCCGGCTCCACACGACGTACATGGCCAGGAGGATCAGGGCGGCCGAAACGACGAGGTCGAATCCGACAAGGAAGATAGGAATCATACGAGACTCCCTTTCAGAGTATCAAACGCGCGTATCCATCCGGTTGTCCTCGGATGACTTCTTTCTCTTGTCGTCTTTCCTTCTCCCGTTTGATCGATCGCGCTTGATCGTCTCTCTACGTTGCCGGGTCTTCTGGACTCGATCCGTGTTCTGTATCGGATAGGTAATGCTTCCGACTCTTTCCGATACGTCGATCATCTGACTCACCTCCCTTCTTCGTGGCAGTCGAATGACTGTCCTTTCCGATGAGGGTTGTCATCGACACAGCTCTTCCCTCTTGACTTTGCCTTTCAGTCGCATCAGGGCTTGTGACTGGAGTTGGCAAACACGGGATTCGCCGATTCCCAGGACTTTTCCGATTTCCTTCAAGTTCAGCTCCTCGAAGTAATAGAGCTGAATGATTCGGGCCTCCCTTTCGGGAAGCGAATCGATCGCATCGGCCAGGATCTCACGAACTTCCTGGTATTCCACTGCCACGCCCGGGTCCGTGCTCTTGTCGCGGGAAGCCTTCCCCGACATCTCTTCCACGGCTTTCGGTGACAAGTGCAGGTCCTCCAGGCTCAGGAACGAGAGAGGACGGGCCCGCAGAAGGAAGGCCTGGTACTGCTCTTCCGAGAGCCCCAGCTCAGCTCGTATTTCATCATCCTCCGGAGGCCTCCCAAGCCTTTTTCCCAGTTCCTGGATGCTGTGAACGTATTTCTTGTAACGATCCCGGAAGGACCTCGGCGTCCAGTCCTGCTCCCGGATCGCATCGAGCATGGCACCGCGAATCCGGAAGGAAGCATACGTTTGAAAGCGGTTCTTCCTCGAGGGATCGAAGTCCCGCATGGCCTGCAGGAGACCGAGCGATCCGGCGCTGATCAAATCCTGAACCTCCAGGTTGTAAGGCAAACGGACCGCGAGGCGGTAGGCGATCCATTTTACGAGGGGAAGATGTTCAAGGATCGACTCTTCCTCCTGCCTCTGGAGATCTCGAAGACGCTCCGCCGACGCTTTCCTCATCTCGTCCCTTCCTCCAAACTCCCACACCCTATTCCGTGCTCGTATGGTTGAGGATCAACCCGCCTCGGATGCTCTCCCTTCCCACGCACGGGCAGGCCGGTGGCCATCAACCTCCCGGCCAGCGATCGGATATCCTGAGAAGCCCGGCTGTCCGGCTGGAACTCCAGGAGCGGTCTCTGGAGAGACACGGCCCTCGGCAAGTTACGGTCTGTGGATATGGACCCCATCCAGCCAGGACGGATTTCGAGGAAATGCTCTGCCGCTCTGGCGAGCGTTTGATAGACTTCCCTCCCCTGCTGCTCCGACTCCACCCGGTTGATCAGGAGTTGGAAGTCCTGCTCTCCCGGCGCCCGGGAGAGGACCTTCATCGTGGCATAAGCATCCGTGATCGACGTAGGTTCCGGCGTGGCGACCAGCAGAATCTGGTCCGCAAAGCTGCTGAAGAAGAGCACATTCGATGAGATGCCCGACGCTGTATCGATCAGGATCGTGTCCGCTTCTTCATACAGGCTGTGAAAGAGGGAAAAGATCCGTATCTTTTGGCCCGTTGTGAGCCGTGTGAGTTCCTCCACCCCTGATTCCGCCAGCAGGATCTTCACCCCCTTCGGCCCCTCCACGAGCGCTTCCTTCAGCGTACACCTCTGCCCCAGGATATCTCCGAGGGTGTACGTGTGCTGGATCCCCAGAAGCACGTCCAGATTTCCCAGGCCGAGGTCCGCGTCGACGATCAGGACTCTCTGGCCCGCGTCGGTCAGTGCGATAGCAAGGTTCAACACGATGTTCGTCTTCCCCACTCCGCCTTTTCCGCTGGTGACTGTGTAAACACGTGCAGGCTGCATTCTCCGTCCTTCCGGCACCATCGATTACGCCTCCATCATCATGTCCAACAGCATCCCCTTGTTGACGGGAAGGATGTCGTGAAGAATGTCCTGCCCCGTGGTCATCCAGGACAACGGAATCGGATGAGACAGAACGGCATCCATCAGGCTCCCCACGCGATGACTCTCGTCGATCTTGGCAAGGATCAGGCTCTTCAGCGAAAGCCGGCCGTACTCCTCGAGGTCTTGCAGCAATACGTCCCTCCGGTAATGGGGGCTCAAGAGAAGATGAAACTGCGCGTGGGGGCAGAAGGTCATCACATCGAAGAGCTTCTCCCGCAGTCCCTTCTCGTTCAGCCCCTTGCCGGGCGTATCGATAAGGAGGGTATCGACCCGTTCGCCGAGTTCGAACAGCTTCGGAATCTCGCTTCGCTCGTACGCGATCGCCACCGGGATATCCAGGATCTTGCCGATTCGTTGCAGTTCCTCACTGGACCCCACCTTTTCTCCATCCAGGCTTACCAACCCCACACGCCTCTTTCGATGGAACCGTTCGATGGAAGCCAATTTCGCGAGCGTCGTTGTCTTCCCCACGCCGGTACGCCCCAGCAAGCCGATACACATTTTTTCGTCCGCGAGAGGTTGCGTGGTCGTGATCCGGGAAAAGAAGAACCGGCGAAGTTCTTTCCGCAGCGCTTCCTTCTTCATCAGGTCTTCGGGCCCCATCCCTTCTGACAGGTCTCGCACAACCTGATAGGCGATCTTTTCGCTCAACCCCTTCTGTTTCAGCTCCTGGTAGAGGAACAAGGCTGCCTTGCCGAGCCCCATGACCTCTCGCTCTTCCACCAGAGAGAGCAACATCTGTTTGATCTCGCAGAGCTCGCTTTCCAGGCCCATTGCGTCGTACGTCGGGGCTTCCTGAGGAGGGTCCACCGCAACCGTGAGTTCGATTTCTCCCCCGGCGAGCCTCTTCTGCGAAAGGATGACCACATCCTCCCCCAGTTCCGCCTTCGCCTGTTTGAGGA